>CAKPNI010000028.1 GCA_934168355.1 uncultured Clostridia bacterium | reverse complement strand
CTATCTACTTGATTTTTAAATTGAAAACTTAATACATCTACTGTTGTTCCAATTAAACTAAGTTGAATCCAATATCCTCCACCTACCTGTTTTAATTGAACCACAAAAAATATCATCCATGGTATGTATAATAAAATTTGAATTGCTGCTAATATTAAAAAGTTCCTTAAGTCTTTTTTTGTTTCGTTTCTGTTTTTTATTAAATAAATTAATAATATTAGGTTTGTTAACCCTGCTGTTACCAATGCATAATAATGTATGTAGCATGAACTTATACTAAATAAGCCAAATAAACATAAATTTTTAATTTTATTTTTTTCTTCTTTATTTTTTACATTCTTATAAAATCTGTATCCATATATCGCCATCATTGTTACTATTAAACATGTCCATGAATACATTCTGATTTCCTGTGCATATGTATTCATTATTGGTAAAAAGTAGGTAAAAAACGAAAATAAAATTCCTGTTTTTTCTCCAAAGTCTTTTTTTATATGTGTATATCCTATAATTCCTAAAATAGCTATCGAAAGTACAGAAAATAATCTATATATTAATATATGTGAACCAAATATTAAATACATAAAATGTAACATCCAATAGTATAATGGAGGATGTACATCATGTCCTGTTATTGTCCAGATATCTGAAAAACCTTTATTTGCTATTGCAACTGAATAGCTTTCATCAAACCATATATTTGTGTGAAATGCTGGTATTAGTATAAATATTATTCCCAGTATTATTATGCCTATATGCAGTATTTTTGTTTTTTTCATTGTTATTTTTCCTCTCTTAATTTATCTTTTATAAAAATAAGACTAGAACTAAAAAACTAATTTTAGATCTAGTCCATTATCATATTATTTATGCTATTTCTTTTATATTTACACTACGCACATGGTCAATTTTCTCCCATGTTGTATCTTGTTTAAATAAACATTTGAAGTTTATTAAAAGCCATGAACCCATAAATAATGGATAATATAATGCCCATTTTAACATTGGTCTTATTGGTTTCTTATCCAAATACATTGTAAATAATGCAGTTAATATTGGTAAGAAAAATGTTGGTACTATATATCTTACTATATTTAATATTAATGTTGCAGTTGTCATTGTGTCTAATGCATAGATTAAGAAGTTTGATAATAGTAGTACCATTGATAATACAAACATTGGTATGCTTCCAATAATATAAAGTAATCCATCAAAGTTCATTATTGTTTTGTTTGTTTTTACTGCTTTTGCTAAGTCTTTTGTGTAAATTTTCATGCATTGAATATGTCCAACTGTCCATCTTGTTCTTTGTGTCCATGATGCTTTGAATTTTTCTGGTTGCTCATCATATACTATTGCATCTGTTGCCCAACCTAATCTTTTCCCTTTTATTATTTGTTTTAATGAGAATTCTATATCCTCTGTTAATGTTTTTGTATCCCATCCTGTTTCTTTTACTAGGTCAAATTTTACCATAAATCCTGTTCCATTTAATAGTGGTGATAGTCCTACATTGTATCTAGCTAAATGATAAAATCTGTGCATTGTCCAATAGAAAAATGCATATCCTGCTGAAATCCAACTTTCTGATGGATTTTTTATGTCTTTATATCCTTGTACGACTTCTTCTCCTTGACATAGTTTTCTGTTCATTACTTTTATGAAGTTTTTGTCTACTATGTTGTCTGCATCAAATACTAGGAATGCATCATAGTCTGCGTTTTCTTCTATTTTTTGCTTTAAGAACCAGTTTAGAGCATATCCTTTTGTCTTTTTTGTTTCATCAAATCTTTTATATACTATTGCTCCTGCTTCTTTTGCATATTTTGCAGTGTTGTCTGTACAATTGTCTGCTATTACATAAATGTCGTATAGGTCTTTGTCGTAGTCTTGATTTTTTAAACTTTCTACTAAATTTGTTATTACCGCTTCTTCGTTGTGTGCTGGTATTATTGCCATGAATTTGTGATTTTTCTTTGTTAATAGTGGTTTTTCTTTAAATTTTATTAGTGCACATAAACTTATTGCTAGTTCGTATATCCAGAATATTACTATTAGATATACAAGCGCTTGCCTTAATAAATATATATATTCCATCTATTTCTCCCTCTCTTTTTATTTTATTTCACTACATTGTATATTATACTATTGTTATTTGATTTTTGCAATATTTTAGAGGAAATATTTACATTTTCTTAATAATTTATGTAAACAAGCATACTACTTTTGAGCAGTATGCTTGAATTTGACTATTGACATTCATAACTTGAACATTCAGATTCATCTGGATTTCCAGTGTCGACATTTTGTTTTGGTGTTACCATTATTGCATTTAACTCACAAAGTTGTTTCCTACCATTGTTGTACTTACAGCTTTGTACTGTGCAATTGATTTTTTGCTTGTTATCCATTTTTTATTACCTCCAAAACTTTTTTGCAATTTCTTGCTTTGGTTATTATGTGTGCTTTTTTTATTTTTATACATTTTTTGAAACGGGGACGGTTCCTTTTTGAAAAAGGAACCGTCCCCATTTCAAAAAATCACAAACTCATATTAATTCCCCTAGCCACAATGCTACTCATGTTCTCAATAAGTTCATCAATCTCCTTAGGTGTAACAATCATATTATAATCACTAGGATTAAGTGCCTCCTTAATCTCCTCATAATTATCCTGTTCCTTAAGTTTATTTAAATAATCATTTGACTTAGCTTCTTGCTGTAATCTCTCAATAAACAAATCTAAACAATCATTAACTAAAACCGCACTTTCAACAACTGTAGGTATTCCGAATTGCAACAACTGGAATTCCAAGAGTACTTTTTGATATTTCTTTTCTTGTATTTCCAACACCTGCCCCCGGAACTATTCCTGTATCTGAAAGCTGTATTGTACTGCTTATTCTTTCTATACTTCTTGAAGCTAATGCATCAATTACAATTAATAATTTTGGTTTTATTTCTTTTACAACACCCTCTAATATTTCTAAAGTTTCTATTCCCGTTGTACCAAGAACGCCGGGTGATATTGCACTTACTGGTCTTGAATTTTCATCTATATATTGTGGTAAATATTTTATTATATGACGTGTTACATCTATATCGTTTATTACTTTGGGTCCTAGTGAATCTGGTGTTACATACATGTTTCCTAGTCCTACTACCAGTATATCATCTTTTGATTCAATATGTTTATTTATAATTTCTTTTAGTTCATCTGATAAAACTTCAGCTGATTTTTGAATTTCTGCTTCTTCTGCTAATCTTAATTTTTGTATATCAATTGTTATATAGGTTCCAATTGGTTTTCCTATTGATTGCTCTCCATTTTGATTTGTAATATTTACTTTTATGACTTTCAAATTTTCATCTATTTCTTTGTTTTCTATTTCTACTCCATCTATTTCTTCTAAATTATTATTTTTTTTGAAAATTTCTCTTCTTTCTAGCGCTAAATCGGTTCTAAAATTATACATAAAAAAGTCCTCCTTAAAGCTTATTTTTGCTTTTTGGAGGACTTTTTATACATTAATTTTTTTTATAATAATCATTTATATATGTTTCAACTAATTCAATTAATTCTTGTGCAGTATTTATTTGTTGTTCTGTTTTTTCAAGAGATGGCTCATAGTCATCATCATAATCACTATCTTCTCTTACCCTTTGAGCTTGAGATATTTTTCTTCCTATCTTTTTAGGAAACTTTTCTTTATTTACATATTCTTTATTAAAATATGCTAAAACATCTTTATGTCTTTTAAAATCTATTTCTTCGATAGCTAAAACAGCTCTTATTGCATAAAATATGGCATAATATGCTCTATTATTAGCACTTGTGAAATCTTTTCCATCATTAAAAATCATTCTAGCAGTTTCTAATGTTTCTTTAGCTTTATTTAATCTATACTTTGCAAAACTCTCTATTGTTTCATTATCCATTAGCTAAAACAACTCCTTCCTTTTCAACATTTTTATAAAAAGGTACAAAGTTTATTCTAGAATTATATTTTTCTATATTTTTTATTACAGGAGACAATATAATACCTGTACTCAATTCAATATCATATGCTATGTCCGATATCTTGTCCCTATATTCCTCTATTTCTTCGAAGGTTAAATCTGTTAAAATCATAATATCAACATCAGAGTGTTTATTATAATCACCTCTGGCATAAGAGCCATATAGAATGATCTTTTTTAGTCTTATTCCTAAAAGTTCTCTTACTTGATTTATAAATTCTTGTATTTCTTTGTTTACATTTTTAGGCATTTTTCTCCCTCCCATCTTCCTTAATACACTTATATTATAATGTTTTTTTCTTATTTTTTCAAGTTATTAACTAAATTCATTATTACTGTATTATTTTTTAGAATATCCCTACAATCTCACCATTTTCATCTACATCTATTTTCTCAGCTGCTGGAACTCTCGGAAGTCCCGGCATTGTCATTATTTTACCACAATATACAACAATAAATTCTGCACCATTTTTCAAATCTACATCTCTTACAGTTATACTAAATGGTTCTTTGCATTCTAAATTTTTTGCATCATCTGATAAAGAATATTGTGTTTTTGCAATGCAAACTGGTAAATTGGATTTTCCTAATTTTTCAATTTTTTCTATATTTTTATTTGCTAATTCTGTATAATTTACTCCATCTGCTCCATAGATTTTTTTTGCAACCTGTTCTATTTTCTCTTTTATGCTTTCACTATCTTCATAAATAAATTTAAAGTTTGTTTCTTTTTCTGAAATTTGAACAATTTTTTCGGCAATATCTATTGCACCATCTCCACCTTTTGCCCATCCATCTACTATAGTCATGGGGATGACATTATGTGAGAGTTCTTTTTTTACAAATTCGATTTCATTATCTGTGTCTGTACTAAATTTATTTAAAGCAACTATTACATTTAATCCAAATTCATTTTTCATATTATATATATGTTTATATAAATTATGCATTCCATTTTTTAAAGCCATATCATTTTGTTCTAAAATTGTCTCTTTTGTTGCTCCTCCATGATATTTTAGTGCTTTTATTGTTGCTACAATTACTACTACACTTGGCTTTAAATTTGCTTTTCTGCATTTTATATCTAAAAATTTTTCCGCACCTAAGTCTGAGCCAAAACCTGCTTCTGTAATTACATAATCTCCTAATTTTAATGCTAGTTTTGTTGCTCTTACAGAGTTACAACCATGTGCAATATTAGCAAACGGCCCTCCATGAATTATACATGGTGTCCCTTCTAATGATTGGACTAAATTTGGATTTATTGCATCTTTTAGTAACACTGTCATTGCACCTTCTGCTTTTAAATCTTTTGCATATACTGGCTTTTCTTCTTCGTTGTAGCCAATTATTATGTTCCCGAGTCTTTTTCTTAAATCATTTATGTCATTTGCTAAGCATAGTATTGCCATTATTTCTGATGCAACTGTTATGTCGAAGCCGTCTTTTCTTGGTACAATTTTGCTTTCTCCTGATAAACCTGTTTCTATACTCCTTAGTTGTCTATCATTTAAATCTACACATCTTTTCCATGTTACTGTTTTTATTTTTAGTTCATTTCCAAAGTAGATATGGTTGTCTATCATTGATGATAGTAGGTTATTTGCAGATGTTATTGCATGGATATCTCCTGTAAAGTGTAAGTTTATATCTTCCATTGGAGCTATTTGCACTTTTCCTCCACCTGTTGCGCCACCTTTCATGCCAAATACTGGGCCTAGTGATGGTTCTCTTAGTGCTAGTATTGCTTTTTTGTTTATTTTGTTTAAGCCATCTGCTATTGCTATTGATACTGTTGTTTTTCCTTCTCCTAATGGAGTTGGGTTCATGGCTGTAACTAGTATTAGTTTTCCGTCCTTTTTTGATTTTAGCCTTGTGAATGCTTGTTCATTTATTTTGGCTTTGTATTTTCCGTATTGTTCTATTTCGTTTTCTTGTAGGCCACAATTTTCGCTTATATTGTTAATATTTTGAAGTTTTGTAGCTCTTGCTATTTCTATGTCTGTCATTTTATCACCCTTTTTCTTTTTTATATTGTTTATAGTAACACAAAAAAACTAATCCTGCAATGGGTTTGCACGATTAGTTTTTATTTTTTATTTTGATGTTACATCTTTACCTTTGTCATTAGATTCAGTATTATTCTCTCTATTTATATTTCCTATTACATTATTACTACTTGTATTATTTCCTGAAATGTTTGTATTATCACTTTCTGATGTATTGCTATTAGTATTTGTATTGTTACTTCCCAATGTGTTACTATTAGTATTTGTATTATTCTTATTTGAAGTATTGTTTCTATCTGGCTCAGCAGGTTTCTGAGGTTCTTGAGGTTTTGTATTTTCATTACTTTTATTTTCTTCTTTTTTACTATCATTTTTAGGTTGTTCAACAACTGTACTAGAAGCAGGTTCAGTATAACCTTTCCAAGGATTATTAGGTAATGGGTCTGTTGGGTCCCAATTTCTGCACTTCTCATTTGACGAAATCTTTTGTGCTGATGGTTTACCAAGTGGTCCCGGATCTGATGATGAATAAAACTCTACATATGTACCGCTTGCACAATTCGAATATATCCAATATGCATCTGCAACTGTAAGTCTTATACATCCAGCAGAAGCTTTAGTTCCAAGTTTATCATATGCTATGTATTTTAATGTATCTGGCGAATTTGTTGCATATGGTACAGAGTGAAATAAAATATGTCCTGTTATTCTTGAACAATATTGACCATAAACTCCACCATTTAATTGATGCCATCTATATTTATTGCTCATTTTATATGTACCAGATGTTGGTGTTGCTTTTCCTGTTGAACATACCATTGCTTTTACAGGAACGGTGTATTTTCCAGATTTGTCCTTTTTGTAGATTGTTACAACATTTGCTCCATAATTTACTTTTATAAAATAAGTTTCTTTGCTATTTTTTTCTTCTTCTTCAGGATTTTCAACCTTTGTTTCTTTTGCATCTTCGTCCCAACTTGTATCTTCTGGATTTTCTATAGCATCTTCTTCCTCACTTGTATTTTCCGTTGTTTTTTCTTCCTCTTGTGACAGTTCTTCTACTGGTGCAGTAACTGCCTCTGATATAGTTGGTTCTGCGATTTCTGTCTTTTGCTTTTTCTTTACAAATGTCATAATAAACATAATAAATGCTATTATAATTAATATTAATAAAATTATTTGTACTTTTTTATAATTATTTAAATTACTCATTTTTCTTATTCCCTTTTTATTTTTTATACAATTATTCTAGCATTATTTATTTTTATCGTCAATATATTTTTTGGTAATTTTATATCCAATATTATATAAATATTCAATGTCACTTGTATCAAGTAATCCAACCTTTTTTGTTGTAATTGTAATTAGTTCATCAATACCATCTAACTCATAATTTGAAAGCTCATGTTCCATTAAACCTATTGACCTTACTGCAATATCAATTAAATTTTTACAACAGTCACCTTTTTTCTCTTTTGAGGCAAAATTTATTCCTAAAACATTATCTGCTCCCATTTCTTTTAATTCTCTCCAAGCAACATTTTCTCTTACTCCGCCATCTATTAACTGCATATTTTGATACATATATGGTGAAAATACAACAGGAAAACCACAACTGCTTCTAACTGCTACATCAATAGGTGCGTCAACTATATATTTTATCTCATCAGAAATATTTTGCCTTATTTCTTTTGATGAAAATATAATAACTTCTCCATTTTGTAGGTTCACAGCTGGAACCGCAATTGGCATTTTTATGTCTTTCATTTTGTATACATTGTTTTCCATGCATATTTCTTTCATAGCTTTTGTTAAAAAACTTCCACTATTTAGACCATCAACAATTATTCTTCCTGTAAATAATAGGCCTCCTATAATTTTGAATATATTTTTTATATCTATATATCTTACTTTTTTCAAATGCCTTTTTAATGTTTTATACATCTCATCACTTGTAAAACCAAGTGCATATAATACCGCAATTATACTTCCAGATGATGTACCTGCTACCATATCAAATTTAAAATTTTTCTCCTCTAATGCTTTTAATGCCCCAATATGTGCAAATGCTTTTATTCCTCCTCCTGAAAAACATAGTGCTTTTTTCATACCAATTACCTCCAACAAAAACTCGAATTACTAATATTATATTAATAATTCGAGTTTTTGTTATTTTTATAGGTATGTTTTCAAAGTTTCTACACTGTCTTCTTGCATTTTTACAAATTCATCTAATAAATTATGAATATTTTTGTCTATATCCGGATTTTGGTTTAATAATCTTCTCCCCTCTATTATCCCCATATTTGTCCCATTTAATAATAATTCTGATAAATTAGAATTACTCTTATCACTCATTGCCTTCATTTGAATTCCCCACCATGTCATTACTTTGTTCATGGCACTTGTTTCGTGTGGTTCTTTTTCATATGTGTAATTTTCGTATAAATTGTTTGCTCTCCTTGAAATGTCTTTGTACTTATTGTATTCTAGTTCAAGTGTTTTTTTAAAATCCTCATCTCCTACTTTTTTCACCACAAATTCTATTGCATCCATTCCCATTGTGGCTCCTTTGTTTAATTCGTCTAGGACATTTAAGTCATTATTTTCCATTTTGATTTCCTCCTTTGGAGTTAGTTTGTGCAATTTTAAGGAAAACAATTCAGTATTTCATCATAATTTTTGAACGAACAAAAAATTAAGACTTTCGATTTTTCGAAAGCCTTGATATTACTGGCTCCTTTGCGTGGGACGTATTCGAAAAAACTAACGCAAAAAAGTTACTTATTTCCGTTTCAAATGTAGTTATAGCAATAGTTTACAAGAATGTATACACAAATCGGTGTTTTTGTTCTATAACTATATTTTTAATTTAACATAAAATTTGGGGTTTGGCAATACATATCAACAATTTTTTATCATTTTATTTTACTAAATTCAAATCTCCATTTATAACTATTGGAGAAAAACCTGATATTTCATCATATAGCATTCCTTCTGGAATATCATTATACAAGTAAATTTTCTTATTTTTCATAAAAGCTTCATATATTTCAATAAATGTAGCTCCTCCAATATAGTTTTTCTTTCCATTTTTATCAAAATTTAATGTTAATACTGCATCCATTGTTGTAATTCTTTCTTCACTCATTCTAAACATTCTTGCTTTAAATTCTGCATGTTCTTTTTGCCCTAAATCCCAGCTTTTCTTTTCAGCATCTGGCTCATAATAAGAGTTTGGTAATTCCACTATATGTCCCATTTCTTCTAATTTTTGTTTTATTGGTTCTATGACCTTATAAAATGCTTTACTACAAATAATTAATATTTTCATTTTTAATAACCTCCATCAACTTTTATTATTTCATCATTTATAAAATCTGCATCATCACTAGCTAAAAATGTAACTACTTTTGCTATTTCACTTGGTTCTGCAAATCTTTTTTTATAAATTCTATTAGTTTCTTCTTCAACTAATTCTTTAGGCTAATCTTTATTCATATCTGTATTTACCCAACCTGGTGCAACACAATTTACATTTATATATGGTGCAAATTGAATTGCTAAATTATGAGTTAAATTAATTAAGCCTGCTTTTGAAGCATCATAATCTATACTTGTTGAAAAAAATGCATCTATTCCATTAGTACTAGATATATTTATTATTTTACCACTTTTACTTTTTAACATTTCTTTTCCAACATATTTACTTACAATAAATGGTGCAATTAAATTTACATTTAGAGTTTTTTTCCAATTTTCTACAGTTCTATCTTCAAATTCTTTATCAATAGCAATACCAGCATTATTTACCAGTATATCTATCTTTCCAAATTCATTTATAATATTTCTTATCATATCTTTAACTTCATTCTCGTTTGAAACATCTGCCTTAATACATAGTGCTTTTATTTCATATTCTTTTTCTAACTCCTGTTTCAAATTTTCCGCTTCTTCATTTTCTTTTATATAATTTATAACAATATTATACCCTTTTTTAGCGAAACCTTCTACTATTGCTTTACCTATTCCTCTTGAGCTACCAGTAACTAATGCAACCTTGTTCATTCTTTTCCTCCAATCTAATTATTTATTTTATTTTTTATATTCTCTATAATACTATCCAATTTGCTTTTTTTATACATTTTTTCTATACTATCTATTTCTAATATATCTCCACTTGTGAAATTATAAAGATATTCAAAATCAAAATATAAGAACTCTGATATACTCTTAAACCAATTATCAATTGAATTACATATCTCTTGCTGTTCTTCTTCACTCATTTGACCAACAGTAATTAAATATATCTTCTTGCCTTTCAAGTTTTCGCTAGCACAATAAGGATTAAATCTATCCAATACATTCTTTAAAATACCTGTTATTTGATTCATATAAATTGGTGACATTATTATAATATTATCACATTTACTAATTGCATCATAAATTTTATTCATATCATCTTTTAATACACATTGATTTTCTTCATTCTTTTGACATACATTACATCCTATGCAATATTTAATATCCAAATCTGCTAATGAAAGAAAAATGTCATTTTCGTTTCTTAATTTATTCAATAAGTTATAACTATTGTGTTTTCTATTACTTGCACTTATGTATAAATTCATATTTTACCTCCAAAACTTTATTACTTATTCTAGTACATTTCTGGTATAATTTCTTCTTCCCAACTTTTAATTATTTCCAAATAACTATCATTATTAAAATATAATTGCAAATGAGTTTTATCTAATAAATATAACAATAATAGTATACTTTTTGCTGTTTTTACTTTTTCTTCTCTAGAAATATAATCATAGAAATTTATAGTTCTTGTATTATCATATGTATGGCTTTCATTATTTAATATAAGTCTATACATAAAATTATTATAATATTGTCTTTGATTTTCCTTTTCTAGTTTATCCAATATTTTATCATTTCTTGTTAATTCTTCTATACCTTTATTATAGTTAAATGTTGAATACGATTCTAAAAGTTTTCTCATAGTATTACCAATTGTGTCATCTAATTCATTTTCAATATTATAATTATCAATCATCGCATAATTATATATCTCATTTAGCATCTTTTGATAATCATTTCTAGATTTATATTTAAAGTCATATAATTGATTATTTTGTAACTCAAATAATATATAATCAGATTTAATATCTGAACATGCTTTTCCAAAATTCAACATAGTTTCTAGACTATGCGTAAAATTAATTATTTTACTCTCGCTATTATTTTTCATAATTTTGTCAAACATCATTCTAAAAAATGTATATAATCCTACTTTATTTTCCATATCAAAGCTTGAAATAGGATCATCTAATATAATTAAGCAAGGAGCTCTAAACTCGTCTTTTTCATTTGTATTTTCGAGTATTTTGGTGAAGAAATAGCATAAAGCAATAATATTTCTTTCTCCTGTTGATAAATCTTTTGGCTTTATATCTTTATTATGAGACTTAACTATATATGTATCTTGATTATTATCATATTCTATTTTTAATTTATCTTTAGTTAAAAAAATATATTCTAAGAATAGATTTATTTTATCATTTGCAATTTTTACATTTTGTTTATCACTTTGCAATTTTAATATTTCATTATAATTTTTATCTAGTTCCTCTTTATTAGTCTTAATATCTAATAGTAATTTCTTATATAAATTTTCTTGAATTTCTAAAGATTTATAATCATCTAGTATTTCATACCAGGAAATCTTCAAATTTAAGTTATCTAATTGTTTCTTATTTTCTGTTTTGTCATCAATCGATTTGTTAAATTTTATTCTTTTATCTTCTAATTTTTTTATAATCTCATTTAATGAATTTTCTAATTCTACTATATTAGTAGAAATTTCTTTGATAGGATTATAAATATTATCTATTTTTTCGTCTATTTTAGGGATAATATATATATTTATTTGTTCATTAATCTTTGCAATTATATTATTTGCTTCTAATACTAATTTTTCATCTAATGCATTTAAATCTTCGTCTAATTCTTCTAAAACAATGTATTTGGCTTTTAGTTCTTCTAATTCTTGTTTATGTTCTTCGACATCTTTATTTAAAATTTTACTTATACTTTTAACAATATCATCCTTTATTGTTGTAATATCTTGAAAACAGTATGGACAAAATTGTATATCATTTTTAGAAAATTCTGTTCTAACAGTTTCATAAAATTTTTGTTCTCCGTTTTCTATTTTTGATAATATTAATTTTTCTCTTTCTGTAAATTCAGCAATTTCAATCTTTTTTTCTAATAATTTTTTCAAACCGACATTATTCTTAGTAAATTTATCTATTATATCAATCGATTTGTTAATTTTCGTAGCATTATTATTTGTTTTTGTATATATATTCAATAATTCCTTATATTCTTTTTGTAATTCTTCTTTTGTTTTTTCTTCGTCCTTATTGTTGGTTATACTTTTTATCATAGAATCATATTGAACTGTAGAATTTCTAATATTACCTTTTATATCTTTATCTCTAGAAGCCCATTTACTTTTTAAAGTATGTTCAATAGTTGCTTTTAAATGTTTTGGACTGCACACATCATTTTGGTTCTCAAATTTTTCTTTTTCTATATTTAATCTTTGTTGTTCTTTATCTAATATTTTCCTCTTATCGTTTAATAAATCTATCTGGTCATCTAAGTCTTTTTGTTCTCCTAACATTATTATTGTTTTCATTCCTGATTCTGATGTTTTTACATTTGCATCAATAAATTCTTCATTATATAAGTATATTTTATCAGCATCTTCACGCAATAATTCATTGTTTTGAATATTTTTAAATTTGACAATTATATTTTCATAATTAGACTTGATACCTTTGGAAATTGTCGACTTTCCCGTTCCGTTTTTTCCATAAATATTACATATTCTAGGTGCTTTTTTATTATTTGGAAAAAATTCTAGTTCTGTATTATTAAATATATTGCCACTTATAATTATTTTACTAAATTCACTAATTTTCATACATTGAATCATTCCTTAATACTATCTTTATCTTTCTGATTTAATCTTTTCTCTAGTGTTTCTATACTTGGTAAGTTATTTGCTAAATACTCTGGTATCTCTTGTAAATACTTATATTCTGCTACTCCTATTGGTTTATTTATATCTTTCAAAGCTAATTCAGCTGTTAACTTATGTTCATCTCTGCATAATAAGATTCCTATTGTTGGATTGTCATCTTCCTTCTTTAATAACATATCTACCGCATTTAAATAGAAATTTAACTTACCTGCAAACTCTGGTATAAATTTAACTGTTTTTAATTCTACTACAACATAGCATTTCAAGTTTAAATTGTAAAATAGTAAATCTATATAATAATCTTCTCCTTCAATTTCTAAATGGTATTGTCTTCCAACAAATGCAAAACCATTTCCAAATTCTAAAAGTAAGTCAGTAATATTAGAAACCAATGCATCTTCTATATCTTTTTCTAGCACATCTTTTCCATATCCCTGAATATCAAAAATATATGGATCTTTTAACATTTCCAATGCTCTTTTTCCAAGTTCTGTAGGTAATGTTTCTTTGTAATTGCTTATTTTATTATCTAATAATGCTTGTCTATTATATAAATCTGTTCCAATTTGATGTTCTAATATCGTTCTTGACCATAAATTTTCTAATGTCTTTTCGGCATACCATAATCTTTCTTGTTCATCTTTTATTTTATCCATAATTGTAGTTATTGTAGTCCATGGCAATTTTGCAACATGATGTTGCAAAATTGAATCATATTCAAATTCTTTTGCAAATTTTTTCATGTATCTTAAATTTCTTGCAGATAATCCTTGCATATCTGGAAATTCTAATTTTAAATCTTTTGCTAAATTATCTATGAAGCTATTTCCATACTTTGTGTTTTTTATTAATCCTTTTCCAATTCGATGATACATTAGTATAACCTCGTTATTAGCTTCTGATAACACTTTTCTTCTCGTTGAAATTATATCATTTTTTATTTCATCTAAAAATTTAAAATACTCATCATCATTAATAATATTAGTTAAATCTTCCACAATTTTCCTCCATTTTGAATTTTGCAACATGATGCTGCAAAATTCATATTTTATTTATTTATACCATAAAATTGGTATAAATACAATTATTTTCCAAATATTCATTTTAAAAGATTATAAAAAGGCTGTTACTTTTATAAGTAACAACCTTTTATATTTTTATCTACCTACATATCTATCTTTTTCCCTTGTTTTTGTAATATCTTCTTGATTTCTTTTCATTTGCTGTTCAATCTTTATAACTTCTTTAACTTTTGGTATATCTTCTAAAATCCAATTTGCTATTTTTAGATTTTTTCTATGCTTATTTAGAACTGTAGTACAGTCGTTTCTCTTTACTTTGTATTCCTTTACTAAATTATCATCTGTACATTTTCTTAGCTTATTTCTATATTTTTGTCTTATACCAGTAACATCTGCAATATCTTTTTCAGTTTGTGCAATATAGTTTTTTACATCATCTACTGTTTTTATTTTTTCTGTTACAATAAGTCTAATTTCATTAGAATA
>CAKPNI010000027.1 GCA_934168355.1 uncultured Clostridia bacterium | reverse complement strand
TTTGTGCAAAGAAAACATATAGTAAACATCAGGTAGAATAAGTAATAAAATTAAATTTTATTTAAGGATATTTTTGGAAAAAGCAAGTAAGAGTTTTAAAAATGATATAGAATAGAGGAGTGGAGCTTAAAAGAAAACTTTTAGGCTCCACTTTCATTTACACAACATTGCACAAAATGTAAGTTTAAAGCATCAAAATACATAAAATGATGAAAATATCATAAAATATATAAAAATAGCTCAGATTTTATTTTCGCAAAAATCTGAGCTATTTTAAAGTCAATTAACGAACTTGGTTTGTTCATACAAATATAGTACATCATTTTTTTATATTTGTCAAATTTCCGTCTGGCACAAATCAGAATATACGTCATTAGAGAATAAGCTACTATGAAATAGCTGCGATATGCGGGGGTTGTGCCTCACTTATTAGATTATCTGCGAAGAAATGAGCTAGATAATCTTATAAGGAAGACACAAGAGGGGGATAGCCCCCTAAACAACCAATAAAAAACTATTTGACAAAGTTAGACAAATAGTTTATAGTATCTATTGCCGACTTGCTTAGTGGCAGGAAGGAGGTTCAATAAAGTGCGTGATTTCATCAGGCTATTAAAACTTATAGTACTTTACTTAATTGTAAAGATATTATTTGAAGAATAGCATACGAAAAAGACTAGGTCTGTCCGAAAACCTAGTCTTTTTTTGTTCAATTCATGCGTGATTTGCTTAAGCAATATTATAATAGCACATATTTTATTATATGTCAAATTTTTTATTTTATGCCTATAAGTGCTAGAAACAGTGATATTAAGTCTATTTTAAAGGCAATTTTCCAAATTAAAGCTATTGCAATTACAGAAAAAAGTGTTATAATAACTGTTATAATACAATTTTTTAAACTTTTTAACATATAGTGCACCTCCTTTCAGGTGTATGGAATAAGGTAGTTGGTAGCTATCTTATTTTTTATTTTAGGGCTATTTTTCTTATGTTTTGTCCTATTTCTTCGTTTGTCATTTCAAGTGCTACCACAATTTTAGCGTATGTATCTATTTTAGGAATTGATGTACCTTTTTCTATTCTTAGTATTGTTCTTGGGTCTATTCCTGTTTCTTCTGCAAGTTGTTCTTGTGTTTTTCCTTTTAAAATTCTTTCATTTTTCAACATTTTTATCACCTTAACTATTTTACAATATTTTTTTAAATTTGCCCTTGACATCCGTGTCAGTTTTTGCTATTATTTAATCACTGACATTGATGTCAGTAAACTAGTTTAATCTGTTAATCATTTCCCCTGATTAGCAGAGAGAGGGGAGAATTTTATGGGAAAAGAACAAATTGATACAACATTTTCAAAAGAAGAAGTCGAATTATTAAGGTCAGCATTACTAGAACAATACACTTATTATCGTTATAAAATTGTCGATTTAAAAATTAGTAAACAAAAAGCTCCTGATGAAAAATCTGCTGATAAATTTCAAGAGAAAATAGACTTTTATTCCAAATACAAAGATTGTTTGAATAAATGGTTAAATTTTTTTAGGAGTGATGAATAATGAAAAGATATATATTAGGTAATCATGAATTAGAAGCATATGAGTTGAGTTTATTAAAAAGATGTTTATTAACTGTTATCGAAGAAGATAGAGCATTTTTAGATAAATGTGACTATTATAATTACAGTAATCTTATAAAAGATTATTATGATCATGAAACAGATATTTTGATTTTAATTTTAAAAGATGTGGAGGCTTATTTTAATGGAATCGAATAATCAAGAACAAATTATTTATATTACAAATCGTGAGCAAAAAGATATTATAGACATATTAGACGCATATAAGAAAACACTTGAAGCTGGATATAAACAAGTAAAGAAAAAGAAACCTTTTCAATCTGTTATATTATCTCAGCTTGTAGACGAAATTCAAAGAACTGGAAAATTAATTAATAATTTAAAAAATAAATAAAAGAAAGGAAATGAAAAATTATGAAATGTCAAGGAAAATTCAAATTTAGAGGATTAACACAAAAAGATGGAGGAACTTTTACAACAAATGGTAGAGTTGTAAATTATAATGCAAGTTATCAATTAAAATTAGATGAAACAACTGATAAAGGTGTTTATGAAAGAAACTTTAAAATACCTTTAGATAGTCCACTTGTAGCTGAATTAGCTCAAAAGAAGTTATATGAGGAAATAATTATGGAATTTGAAATTGTTTTTTTCGGTTCTAATGTTAGGGTAATTCCTGCTGCACTTATAAGATAGTCAGCGGTTTTATAAAAAATTAAGGGAGGTATGTCCTATGGAAGAAGGAGGAACTGCAATGGATACAATGGCTACAACATTACAACCATTAATCACTGCAATGACAAGTTCTATTACACCAGGTCAAATTGTTACTGTTTTAGCAGCAATCGTTGGTGTTGGTATGACTTTCGTTTTAATGTGGTTTGGTGCTAGAAAGCTTAAATCTATCTTCACAGCAGCTGTTACAAGAGGTAAAATCAAAATATAGCAAGATAGTACAACAGGAAACTACATTTTTGAGTTTCCTGTTTTTATTTTTATTAAGGAGGGGAAAAAATGGATATTTTAGACACATTAAGTGGTTCACACAATTTATTCAATATATTTAGATGTGTAAATTATAAAAGAGAATTTGCGAAAGAACATCCAACATATTTTGATCCAGCAGGGTTATTAGTTTTCTGTGCAGAGCAGGGAGCAGGGAAGACTCTTTCAGCGGTTCAATATTCAATCAAAGTAAATAAATTATATGAGGATTGCATATTTTGCACAAATGTTTCAATCAAGGAATTTCCAGTAAATTGTTATTACAAATATTATCATTTAAGTGAAACGGTCACAATAGTAGAATATTATTTGTTAGAAGATGATACATGTGTTCGCCGAGTTACTTTAACAGAAAATCAAGGAGAAACCAAAACAGAAATTGAAAAAATACAAGATGTAAAAATTGTTATTGCCTATGATGGGCTAGATTGTATAAAAGAATTGTCGAACGGTATGGAAGGAGTACTTTATTTGATTGATGAAATACATCTAGAATTTAACTCATTAGAGAGTAAAAATATACCAATCGAAATTATGGTTGAGGTTTCGCAGCAAAGAAAACAACGTAAGCATATAGTTGGTACATCTCAAGTTTATATGCGTTTAGCAAAGCCACTTCGTGAGCAAATAGACACTGTTGTTATATGCAGAAATTTTTTAGGTTGCATTCAATATAACAAAGTTATTAATGGAAAAACAGCAACAGAAGATAATGGAAAATTAAATGCCGAGATAATTCGTAAATTTTTATGGTTTCATAGACCAGAACTTTACGATTCTTATGATACATATGCAAAAATGAAAAGATACAGAAAAGAATGGCAAGGGGTTGCTAGACAAGATATATATAATAAAAATGAGGAGGTGCGTATAAATGGATTATCAAGCAATCATTGATTTAGTAGCCGAAGTAGTAAAAAATGCACTACCAATTGGTATAATTTGTACTTTTGCTGAAAGGCTTGTAAATATGTTTTTAGGTTTTGCATTTCCTAAATGGCGCGGAGGAGGATTTTAATGGATGAAAATGTTTTATATACTAATCAACAATCTAATGAAATTACTGAGAATATCACAGAGGAAAACCAAGTCAATAATGAAAATTCTCAGGACAGTACTCAAAATTCTAATGATATTATGGTTACTGACTACTATTATGACTATTACTACCAGAATGTCTTAGATAAATTGAATTCAATTGATACACATCAGAGTGAAATTATTGTACAACAAAATCAATTACTGGATAAACAAGATACAATTATTGCTTGTCATCAGCAACAAAATACATATTTTCAATTAATTGCTTTTTTAATTGCACTAATATTTATTTGCTCTGTTTTACGTAATATGATAAAGAAAGTGTAGGTGTTTTAATTGAAAAAAATTTTAATTTGTATATTAATTGTATTTTATACAATTTTTTATTTTTATGGTTCAATTGTTTTTGCAGCCGATACAACTGAAGAATTATTGATTAATACTAATTTTTATGGGAATTTTTCAATTCCTAAACCTCCAGATGATTTATATTATACTTTTTTTATGCATACTTTCCAAAATTCACGTTATAGTTTTGTTTATGTTTTTAGTTATAATCCAATTGAATTTTCTATTGATTATAATACAAAAAATATAACAGCTACATCATCCTCTAGTATTTATCAATCAAGTTTTGGTGTCGGAAGTAAAAATACTTATATTTCTAATGCACAAAAATTAGATTATAATGACATTGAAAATAAATTAAATTCAGGAAATTATAGTGACACAGCCGTTTTTAATCTTACTAATTTTTCTGCTAATTCTATTGCGTCTGATATTACGACTATAAATAATTGCAATATTGAAGTAGTTTACGATGAAGGAAAGCTTGTATTTAAAGATGCAGAACCTGAATTTAAAAACCCAGAAATACAAAATAAAGATAAAATATCAAATCTCGATTTTGACAGTATGGCTATTTTTCTTAATGATTATGACAGTAAAGAACGTTTATATCTGCATAGATTAGAAGTCGCAACTACTGTGGACTTAGGCGATGGAAATACAGTATATTATTACAATGACAAAGTATTCGGATTAGATTTTTTTACAAGTTATTATAATAATGACCCAGATCATCCTGGTTATACTATACCGAAATATCAATTTGAATTGGAAAATAATAAAATATATTATTTTTTATTATCTTCATCAGCAACCAGTTTGGACCATTCGTACAACCTTATAGATTATACAAAAATCGAAAATGCTTATGATGGTTTTGGTGTATCTACATCAGATAGTTTTACTTATGAGCAGCTGCAGCAAGAACAACAAAAAAAGCAAAATGACCAATTAGAGGAAAATAATAAAACTAACAAAAATATCTTTGAAACAATAAAGGAAATGCTTAGTTATTTGAATCCATTTAGTGACAACTTTATATTACTGAAATTATGGGATTTTTTAGGTACTTTGATAAGCTATATAAATCCTTTTAGTGATAATTTTCTGGGTAAAAAAATTGTTGAATTAATTGGTAATTTATTAAAATCTTTGTTCGTACCTAGTGACGAGTATTTTAATAACTTTTTCAGTGATTTAAAGCAATGGTTTTCAGATAGATTTGGATTATTATTTTATCCATTTGAGCTTATCATTGATATATTGAATAGAATTACTAACATAAATCTTTCAGAACCTAAATTTAATATACCAGAAATAAAAGAACCTAGTACAGGTAAAATATTATTTAAAGCTCAAAATTATAACTTTAATGATTTGCTGGATACGAATGAATTTAAAATAATGCATGATATTTATTTTGTTATAGTAGACGCAATTATTATATTTGCATTAGCTAACTTAATAAAGTCAAAGCTAAAGGAGGTTGAAACTGAATGATAATTGAATTATTATTGAATCTTGTTTTTACCGTATTAAAATTTGCATTTGGATGGATTAATTTACCACAATTCCCAGAGCAGCTAACAACAAATATAGATTCATTTTTAGGATATATTTTCGATAATTTAACTATACTCGGATTTTTTATAAGACCTGTAACTTTAACTTTACTTATACCAACACTTATCATTGTTCTTAATTTTGATCACATTTATAAATTTACGATGTGGATATTAAGAAAAATACCATTTTTAGGTATGAAATAGGGATTTTTATATAGATCGTGTGTGCAAATTTGCGGAGGCAAATTGCACACACTAATATAATATATATATATATATTAATATATATAATATATATTTTATTTAATTATAGTTGAAAATCAGGCGAAAAAATTGAAGGAGTGATTTACTTGTTAAAAAAATATGTATTAACGGGGGATATAGTAGAGGTTTATACATATTCTAATTATATTACAGGTAAAGGCGGAGCTAATAGAACAACAGAAAAAAGCACTGATATAGAAAAATCATTAGCAAATTATGCTAATACAAATCAACGACGTAGAGATATGGTCCGAAGATTAGCTTGTTGTAATTTTAATGCAGAATATGACAAATTCTTTACACTAACATTTGCAGAAAATGAAACTGATGTTAAAGAATGTAATTTAAAATTTAAAAATTTTATTAAAAGATTAAAATATAGATTTACAAAAGATTTAAAATATCTAGCTGTTGTAGAATTCCAGGAGAGGGGAGCTGTACATTATCACGTATTAAGTGATATTCCATATATACCGCAGAGAGAACTACAAGAACTATGGGGGCATGGTTTTGTATTTATAAATGCGATAACACACGTTGATAATGTTGGAGCTTATGTTGTTAAATATATGACAAAAGATACAACAGATTTAAGATTACAAGGATTAAAAGCATATTTACATAGTACTAACTTAAAAAAACCAGAACAAATTATAAACCATAATTTAAAAGAATTTGATTATATCGAAAATAAAATAATAAAAAAATATAATTTGGACAATCTGGAGGCAACCTATGAAAGTACATTTGATACGGAAATGTTAGGGCAATGTGAATATAAACAATATAATTTAAAGAGGAATTAAAAAAATGAAAAATACTAAAGTAGGGAAGAAGGGCACATTGTTATTTCAAAGTTATATAACTGAAAATGGAAAAATATATAATAGTGAAGATGTAGTTCAAGACCAATTTGGCCATATGTATACAATTGTAAAATTTATAAATCATAAAAAAAGAAAAAACAAAAAAGAAAATTATTTAGTTGCAAGATTACAAAGTTTGGAATATAAAAGTAAATTTTTTAGCGTTCCAGTTGAGTTACTAGAAAATTATGTTAAGGTTGGTGTTTGATTAATTTCATAAAATTAATTACACTTTGAAGTTTTTGGGGAAAAGGTTAAATATTGACAAAACATTGCGCAAAATCAAAGTTTTGTACAATAAGAGATAGGAGCAAAATAAAAAGTCCCCCTTTTAGAGTCCTACCTACAAGTTCTTGTAACTACTAGCCTTAACGGCTTTACTAGCTATTTATTAGCTATCGTTTGACTAACATTATTATTTTATAATTTATTACTTGTAATAATGTTAGTCTAGTCCAAGATATTTATTTCTAAAATCAATTTTAAATCAGTTTTATAATTTATCCTTATAATTTTACATTTAAATAATTTTTCTATTTAAAATTTAATTTCATTACTTAATATTTTTTTATATTATATTTTGTATAAATTTTTCAAAAATCTTCAAAACGCCTATTTCTCTATATTTGCCGTATTTTGCCAACAACAAACTATAAGCCTTAAAAATAAAAACGGCTTAAAATCGATTCTCGTGTGTCGTTTTTTTAGGTATTTTTTCAGTTTTTTATATATTTATATAAGTATAAAAAATTTGGTTATTTTTTATCTAAAATCTATCAAACCCAGAATTATCAATATTTTGCTAAAATACTAAACAACAAGTTATATGGCTTAAGTATAAAAATGGATTAAAAGCGATTCTCGTAAGCCATTATTTTAGGCTTTTTAGAGATTACTTTAGCAATCTGCAGATAATTATAGAACTTGCATATATATAACTAAAATTTTCATAAACAACTTAAATAAATCCAAATATAATGTTTAGATGAATAATTTAATATTGCAATATTGTAAATGGCTTAAAATTGATTTTCACAAGTTTAAATTATAATAATTAAAATACATATAAATTAAAAACCAAACATTAAAATTTGCAATTAGCAAATGTTCGTTTTAAAAAATTCTATAAATTTAAAATCTTTAATTTATAATTTTTTAAATTTTAAAATTTCAAATATAATATTTTTTAATTTTATTTTTAATTTTAAATTTTATTTTAAAAATTATAAATCAGAAATTCAAATTCTATTTTGTAAAAACTTTGCACAAAATTTTTCTATATATTTTTTTACTTTTTTATATATAAAATATTTATATTAAATATAAATATACAACATTAAAAATATGGCTATCTCCCCTACTCTATGCATTTTTATTCAAATTAGAAAAAATTAGCATATTTTAAATTTCTTATTTACCATTTACTTGCGCTTCTCTATGTGGTTGGCGGTATATACCTCCACTACGGACTTTCACCGATTAGTTAAACGACATGCCTGTCGCACTAAAAAATGGAGATTATCAATATGATGATCCCCATTTTGTTTATATTTCATAGGTATAAATAACAATATTTTGTTCTATTATATTACTTCTTACTTTATTTCCAATATCTGCTCCCCATATATTAGAAAATACACTTTTAGCTTCCTTACAATCACTAAATTGAAAATACGTCTTAAATTTGTTTTCAACTTTAAAATTATTAGATTCAATCCAATCGTTATAATCTTTTGTTCTTTTTATATTAGGGTATCTATTTCTAATCTCTTCAAATTCTCCACCTATATCATTTTCAACTAAATAAATATTGCCATCTTTCTTTAAAACTCTTTTCATTTCATCTAAAACTTTATTTCTTCTATCTATCTCTAAAATAGTACCTAATACCCAAGTAGAAATAATAACATCAATTGAATTATCTGGTAAAGGAATATCCTCTGCACTACAGCATATAAATTCTACATCATTGCTATTTATTTTCATTTTAGCTATATTTAGCTGTTCATTAGATAAATCTAATCCATAGTATTTAGTTGTTTCATTATAAAATTTTTGCATGAACTTTCCTGTTCCACACCCTAAATCTAATACTATCTTGCCTTTTATTTTTGGTAACAAATATTCATATATTTTATTTGGATAGTCTTCTGCTATGCTAAAGATTTCATATATATCATTTTCTTCATAATAGTTTTTAGATTTTTCTGACAAATTAAGATTTTCCATTTTCTTGCTCCTTTGTTTCTGGGAATATCATATCTACCATATATTTAGCAACATTTCTAGACTTTCCTTCACTTGGTCTCATATGCATATGTATTCCTGGTACTGTATTTACTTCCACAATATTATACATATCAGAAGTTTGAGTTGCTTCAATATCTTTACTCATATAGTCAATTCCTACATAAGATAAGCCAGAAAAAGTTTCTAAAATCTTTTTACAGTTTTCTAAAACGGATTTATGTATTTTATCGGTATAATCAATACATACCCCTCCTTTTGCTACATTGGAATTATGTCTTAAATACACTTTTTCGCTTTCATCTGGTATATATTCCATTGAAACATTATTCTTTTTCATATAACTTTCAGTAATTTCATCTATTGCAATAGGACATAAACAATTAGTTCTTTCTTTTCTTTTTTCATTTTCAATTTCTATCAATTCTGATATAGAATGAACTCCATCTCCAATTACATGTGCAGGTTCTCTATGTAAAACTGCATATTTTCCCTCTTTAGTTAAAAACACTCTATATTCCTTACCATCAAATTGTTTTTCTATTATAAAAGATGTTTTTAATGTTTTGGCAAATACATTTTGAACAATGTCTTTTAGTTCGTTTTCACTTTCTATGTCCATATATATATTATCTCCATGAGAGCCAAAAACAGGTTTAACAACAACAGGAAAACCTATCTTTCTAGCATAAAGAACAGATAGTTCCCATTCATTTGGTAAAAATTTTTCTCCTATTGGCACACTTATTTCATTTTGTTCAAGAATTTTCTTTGTTATATATTTATCTCCACATATGATAGAAACAGAGTATGAAGTAATAGAAGAATCTCTATCTAAAATCCATTCTATATGTTTTCCATACTCTGCTTTTATAAGTTCTATTTCGTTATAGATAACATCAACATTAATTCCTCTTGATTGCATTTCCATTACTAATAATCTTTGATTTGTGTGCAACTTTAATAATTCAGAATTATCTAACATTATCTATCTTCACCTCTACTTTGAGTAAGATTTCTTTTCAAGTCAGCTTTTAATTTTTCTTTTAATTCATCTTTTATCTCTCTAACTATTTCTGGTTTCTCTTTTTCTAATTCTTGTCTTACTTCGTCTTTAATTTCTCCATATAATTCATCATATAATTCTTGCATTACTTGGCTTCTAATATCTCCAATATCTTTACTTTTTCTTTTAGTGGTTTTAGATGATTTTTGAGGTGTATAGCTGCTACCTCTACTTTCTCTTGATTCACCACTATTCCTTGATTCTCCATAACTGTTATAACTAGTTGTATAACTTGAATATGATCTTGACTCTCCACCTCTTGACTCTGACATAAAAATACCTCCTTTAAATAATAATTACACTATCTGTGCAATTATCTATTACACTTTTAAAATTCTTTTCTATATATGTAATATCTAACTTATTGAATATATTTTTCCTAAAAATAGGATTATCTATTTCACTTCTATATTTAGTGTTTTGAATATCATACAAATATGCACAAACTATTTTATTAGTTTCATTCTTGAAATTTTGTATAATTTCTCTTATATATTCTTCTAAATAATTTGCTTTTTTCTTATATATGTATTTAATATAATCGCTAATATTTGACATTAGTATTATATCACAATTTGCTAGATTTGGCAAATCGTGACAATTTATATCTTTATAATTAGAATTTATTAGTATTATTTCTTTTTCATCTATTCTTTCTTTGGCTATATTATACTCTAATTCGCTTTTTAAGTATGGGTTTGAGTTTGATTTTACATTATTGTTGTCATATTTATTATTGAATATATATGAATTTCTTAAATCATAACCATTATTGTTAAAATTTTGATATATTGTATCCCAACTTTCAGCTACACTTTTTGATAAATCTTTTCTTAATTTATTTATATATAATCCATAATCTAAAGCGTTTTTATTCTTTTCTATGTCATTTTCTTCATTTATCATAAAAAATTTCAAAAATTCCTTATATTGCAAATTTCGTAATGCAACTAATTTTAACTCTGTAAATATTAATGCTAAATAGTTTATATCAAATCCATAAACTTGCTTAGCACCCTTGTAAAAAGCATTTATAATATGATCTCCAGAAGCTGCAACTGTTAATATATTTTTATTTGTGAAATCTAAATATTCAAAATACCCTGCAATATTTTCGGTTGTAAATGAATATATTTGAGATAAACTATTAAAATTATTTATATCTATTTCTTTTAAATTTAGCTTTTGCTCTTTTTCATTTATATATTTTATAATCATTATTTTCTCCTAGTTACTGGACAGCCTTTTATTTGATTTTCTTCTATATATTTCAAATATCTTTGTATCGGCTCTGATTTTATAATTTCAGTAAATGTACTATTTTTTAATGTTAATTTTGATTTGTATTCTGGATAATTTGATACTACCCATGTACATGGTGATACTTGTCCTAAATTGTTAATATACAAAAACTTATTTATAGCTGGGCAATATTCTTCTATTTCTGTAAGTCTATTTTCGGTAAAACTATATTTAACTTGTATTTGTTCCTTATATTTTGTTGCTAATTTTTCCAACTCTTCTTTTACGCTATCTATTGTTCTTTTTGAAATAATAGTTTCGTCTCCATCTAATCTTCCAACTGCCTCCATAAATGAAAATATAATTTCATTTGCTTTTAGTTCTATTGCTAACTTCACTATTTCTTCTAATTTATCTTCATTTTGTTTATATATTACTGTTCCAATTCTTGTATAAATTTGATTATTAGTTAAATATCTTATTCCTCTTAATGTTCTTTCAAATGTATTTTCTCCTCTAACATATTCATGTGATGTT
The DNA here is from genome assembly GCA_934168355.1 of uncultured Clostridia bacterium. Classification (GTDB taxonomy): domain Bacteria; phylum Bacillota; class Clostridia; order TANB77; family CAG-508; genus CAG-269. Next base: position 3,101 of record CAKPNI010000027.1, on the reverse strand, counting down.
TTATCATTTCCATCTAAGCTTACATGTACCATTGGAAAATTTATATTTTTAAGTTCCTTTGCAATTTCATCTGTAATTAAAGAAGCATTTGTTGATATGTCCATGTCAAAGCCTAATTTATTTGCATATTTCAATATTTCTGTCATATCTTCTCTTGTAAATGGCTCTCCACCTGTAAATTTTATATATGTAAAATTATTTTCTTTTAGTTCTTTTATTGCTCGTTTTACTTCATCTATTGTTAATTCATCTTCATACTTTTTTGCTTCACTACTAAATATACAATAACTACAATGATAATTACATGTATTTGTTATCTCCCACAAAACTCTGCCACCATTTTCGGGTATTCTAAATAAACAAAATGGGTATCTATTCATATAATCCCTCTTTCTTCAAAAGTTCTTCATATTCATTTTCTTTTGGATTATCACTTGTGTCTAGTATGAAAAACTCCTTTTTTAATTGTTTTATCTTATCTATCTTTTGTTCATTTGTTAATTGCATTTTTATTCTTTTCATAATGGATTCTTTTCCTAAATCTCCATTTTCTAATCTTTTTATTTGGATTTCTTCCTTGCAATAAATCATTATTATACTATCTACTATATCATATAGGTTATCTTCTATGAGTAATGCCCATTCAATAAATATAACTCCATCATTTTTACTTATTTGCTCATTTAGATATTTCTTGATCTTTGGATTTATAAATTGTTTATATTCCTCCATTGCATTTTTATCATTATATATCTTTTGGTTTAACTGATTTCTATCTATATTCTCTTTGCTTAATATATTTCTCCTAATATCATCGACATCTAAAAAGATAGCATTTATCCTCTTTTCTTTACATATTTTCTTAAAAATATCTACTGCATAGCTCTTTCCACTTCCAATTGAGCCTGTTATTCCAATTACTTTTTTCACTTATTTCTCCCAATCTATTCCATATCTTGAAGGACAAAATGATAAAAATTTAATTCTTCCTTCTTTATTTCTTAATTTATCTACATCTTTCCACTCTTTTACATCTCTAACAATTTTATAATCTTTATCTTTTAATCTATTTACTAGAATGTCAATATCTTGTAACATTTCAGAATTAGTATATTTTTCATTCTCTAATAATGGTTTATCGCTATGTATGTATTGTGTAGGTATCTCTTTTTCTTTTGACAATTTATCATATATAGTTGTTCCTAATCTTAAAGCTAAAAAATGTCCTCTTATTTCATCTGGTTCTGTTTCTAATATAAATTCTATTGTTTTTTCCATATCTTCTTTTGTAGTTGTAGGTAAATCAAATATAAAACTTGTTCTTACTCTAAATCCTATTTGTTTTACTTCTTTTATGACTCGTTTTGCATAATTTACATCAAAGTTTTTATTATTATTTTTTAATACTTTTTGGCTTCCAGATTCTATTCCAAAATGAAGCCATCTAAACCCTGCTTTATACATTAATTCGAATGTGTTTTTATCATAAGTATTTATACTAGCAAGACATCCTAGTTTTATCTTTATTTTCTTTTCAATAATAATATTGCTTATTTCTTGCATTCTTTTTCTATTTGCAGTTGCATTATCATCTAAAAATATTATCTTTTCTGTGTTATAGTTATGAATTAAATATTCTATTTCTTTCACAACATTTTCTGCACTCTTTCCTCTCCAACTTCCCCAGTAATTATGTGTAGGACAAAAATCACATTTATTTATACAGCCTCTGCTAGTTAATATACTTCTTATATCTATGTAATCTTTTAAATCTGCTAATTCTCGATTAGGAACTGGTAATCTATCTAAATCATATTTTTCTTTACTAGGCTCATTAATAACAAGCTCATTGTCGTTTTTGAAAACAATTCCACTTATTTTTGATAATTCTTCTATATTACTAATATCGACATTCAAGATATTTTTTATAGTGTTTTCTGTCTCTCCGATAATTCCAACATCAAAATTTATAATATCTATTATTTTAGGATTGTATGTTACTGTTTTTCCTATCATAATTGTTTTAATGTTATATTCTTTTAATTTGTTGCATATTTCAGAAATGTTTTCCAGTGCTTTTTGTGTATGTAATGGTATATGATAATCATATGAAACAACAACTATATCTGGCATAAACTCGTTTTCTATATATTTAGTTAAACCATCACAGTTTAACTTTTTACAGTCCATATCTAAAAATTTAACATGATGATTATATTCTTGTAAGTAAGTTCCTAATGTTATAACATCTATTGGCTCTATTAATAGTCTTTGCTCTGAAAATGGTATGTTTGGTGGATTAATTAACAATATATTCATAAATACTCTCTTTTCTTCATTTTATTGTTAACTATTTTATCATATTTATATCATTTTTTCCATAAAAATTCTCAATAAATTCTTTTGACATTATAAATCTACCTGTATCTATAAAATAGATAGGAGCAAAATAATAGAACCCTTATCAAGGTCCTACCTACAAGTTCTTGTAACTACTAGCCTTAACGGCTTTACTAGCTATTTATTAGCTATCGTTTGACTAACATTATTATTTTATAATTTATTACTTGTAATAATGTTAGTCTAGTCCAAGATATTTATTTCTAAAATCAATTCTCACGTATTGTCTTTTTGAGGTATTTTTTCATTTTTTATATACCTAATTTTTCTCCTTTTCATCTATTAATATTAATCATATATTGTGTGTTTTTTTACTACATTCGTTATTAAACCCATGTAAATTATTCCTCTTTAATGATATTTCTACTACCTAAGTATGTAGCCAAAAAATATGCTCCATAAATTATACCTATAATAATTACAGTTGCAATAGCTGATGGTAATAAATCTTTTTTACTTGCTAATCCAGACATTATTGTAATTGCAAATTGTATTCCAAATACAGAATGTATAATTGCAAGAACAAGTGGAACTCCAAAGAATATCCCAATTTGTCTAAATAATGCCTTATTTATCATCTTTTCATCACAACCAATTTTTCTTAAAATTGTATATCTTTGTTTATTATCTGAACTATCTGTTAATTGTTTTAAAGCTAAAATAGCTGAACTTGCAATTAAAAATATAATTCCTAAATAAAT
>CAKPNI010000026.1 GCA_934168355.1 uncultured Clostridia bacterium | reverse complement strand
TTTTTATCTCCAATTTTTATTGATAAGATTTCCTTTTTTAGCCTTGAACCTTTACATGTTGGGCAATCTAAATTGCTCATATACATTTCGTAAAAATCTCTCATTCCTTGTGATTTTGTTTCACTGTGTCTTCTTTCTAATGTTGGAATTACTCCCTCAAATGGGCTTGAGAATTTTCTTGTTCCATATGCTGACTGGAATTCAAAATCGATTGGCTCATCTGTTCCATATAATATTTTTTCTAGGAATTCTCGTGGTAATTTTTTTATCGGCTTTTTTATATCTACACCATAGTGTTTTCCTATTGCTTCGAAATACATTTTTGCCATTGTTTCGCCTTTTTTCATGGTACTTGCACCAAATGCTTTTACACCATCATATAAGGTTTTGTCTTTATCTGGAATTATTAAATCTTCATCTATTTTCATTAGATAACCTATTCCTAAACAGTCTGGACATGCCCCAAATGGGTTATTGAATGAAAACATTCTTGGTGTTAATTCTGGAAAACTGAATCCACAATCTGGACATGCATAGTTACAGCTAAATAATATTTCTGTTGTTCCATCTTCTCTTTTTATTCCACCAAATGAACTTAAATCCATATCCTCTTTTGGTACAACACTTATTACTACCATGTTGTTTGCATTTTTTAGTGCCGTTTCAACTGATTCTGTAAGCCTACTTCTTATATCTTCTCTTATTACTATTCTATCTACTACAAGCTCTATTTCGTGTTTTTTGTTTTTATCTATATTTATTTCATCTGATAAATCGTAAATTTCGCCATCTACTCTTACTCTTACAAATCCTTCTTTTCTAAAATTTTCTAGTTCTTTTTTGTATTCGCCTTTTCTTCCTCTTACTATTGGGGCCAATATTTGTATTCTTGTGTTTTCTGGAAGTGTTAGAATTTTGTCTATTATTTGGTCTATTGATTGTTTTTCTATTTTTTTACCACAGTTTGGACAGTATGGTACTCCTATTCTTGCATATAATAAACGAATATAGTCATATATTTCTGTTACTGTTCCTACTGTTGAACGAGGATTTTTTGATGTGGTTTTTTGGTCTATTGATATTGCTGGTGATAAACCATCTATTCTTTCTACATCAGGTTTTTCCATTATTCCTAGAAATTGCCTTGCATATGATGATAAGCTTTCTACATATCTTCTTTGTCCTTCTGCATATAGTGTATCAAATGCTAAGCTTGATTTTCCTGAGCCTGAAAGTCCTGTTACTACTATTAGTTTGTTTCTTGGTATTTCTAAACTTATATTCTTTAGATTATGCACTTTTGCACCTTTTATAACTATTTTATCATTCATTTTTTCTGCCCCTTTGCTTTTTTATACCGAACATTATTTTACCATGTTTTTCTCTTTTTATCAATATGCATAATGAAAATTATTTGACATATAATAGAATATGTGCTAATATAATAATTAGCAATTGCAATAAATGTTTCAAGGAATAAAAAATACCGGGAGCCGTCCAAAGCTTTCCTGGTATTTTCCCTTTTACTAATCATCAAAATGTTTTACAATTAAGTAAACAATATCTACTATGTCAATATAAATTTACCAATAGCTTTAGCTACCCCCTCATTATTATTATCATCAGTTACAAAATCTGCAACAGCAGTTACAACAGGTGTACTACCTTTCATAACAACACCAAGTCCCGCTTCTTCTATCATCTTCTTATCATTCATATTATCACCAATTGTCATAACCTCATTTTTCTCAATATTCAATTTATCAATCAAATATTCAATAGCATACCATTTATCAACATTTTTCATAGAAATTTCTGTATAATAATACTCAATTGGTACATCTGTAGTTCCATGTTTTATTACTTTTCTTGACATGTGAGATACATCTAAAACTTCTAAATCTTGCACTCCATCAAATTTTTTAATAATAGAATTAAAAACAGACTGAGTGCTATCACATATAAATATTTTCATTATTTTTTCATCTTGCATTTCTTCTACATATTTTAAAATATCTTCTACTAATGTAATATGTGTTTTTTTAGAATCTTCTTTCTTTATATTTTCCTTATAATAATATAAAACATTAAATCTTAAACTACTTGCTACTATTGATTTATTTGTATATACATTATAATAAATACTGTTTTGCTCACAAGTTTTTATTATATCTATTGCCTTACTTTTAGGGATATATTTTTCATATACTATCTTATCATTTTTTATATCATACACAACTGCACCATTACCTGCTATCATATATTTTGTGCTTCCTATTTCATTTGCAATTGTTTTTATCGAATCTATACTTCTTCCTGAAGCTATTATTACTTCTGTTCCTTTTTGTATTGTTTGTTTTATTACTCTTTTTGTATTTTCTGTCACTTCTCCATAGCTATTTAGCATTGTTCCATCTAGATCTACTGCTATCATTTTATACATTTTCTCGTTTTCCTTTCATTTTTTTATTATTATATATCTTTTTTAAAATTTTTACAATTATATTATAGACATTTAGAAAATTTACTATATAATATAAGAGAGGTGTTAACAAATGAATATTATAAGTGAAAATATTTTATCAAATGAAGAAGAATTAAATAATTATTTAAATGATTATTTATTAAAAATAAATTTAATTTTTAATTTGCTAGAAAATCACAAACAAGTAATATCAAATTATATAATAAAAATTGCTGATTTTCCAATAAAAAGCATAAATTCAGATACCGCCAATTTAATGGTATCCTTTTTAACTGAACTTAAAAATTGCATGAATTTAATCGATGTTACAACTTTACTACTAAATACATTTAAACAAAAAGTTGATAATACAAGTAATTGCTCATTAGAATTGCTAAATGGAATTTATAAAGAATATAACGATATATCTACAAATGTATTTAATAACTTAATAAAAATTGACAAATTTCTTGCATATTCAACTAAATTCTTTGATTTGTCATTTACTAATAATGTTACAAATTCAGTTTCGACAAATGAAGAAAAAGTGCCAATTATTACACAAGAAATACATGATACCGTATCTATCCCTAAAGAAAATATTGAAAATACTGACATTTTAGAAAACACACTAATTATTTCAAAAACATCAGGTAAAATAATTTTACCTTTTTCATTTAATGAAATTAATGCAATATTACAAAAAAGTAATGGAAAATATAGTACACTAGAAGATGTAATAAAGTATAAATATACTTTACCTTATGAAAATTATAAAAACTTTGCATTTGCAAGATTTAGAGAAACCTATAAATTAGCAAGGAAAATCGAACATTTATCTCTAGGAGAATCTATTAATTTAGCATTAGAATTAATGTTTAATTATGAACTTCATCCTGCAATAATTACAGCTTGTAAAAATATTGATGAATTAGACATTTATCTCGACTATTTAGAAACAAATGAAACAGAAAAATTTGATTTTTTCAATGTTAAATTTGAAATTGCTCCAACAATTATTTAAAAAAAATAGGGACTTTTTACAGTCCCTATTTTTATTTAGAAAATCTTATATCCTGAGCATTTATATAATTACCAGACATAGAAATATTCAATCTTCCAGTTTCCCCAATGCCAAGAGCCCTTACTACACCCTTTACTTTGCATAATTCTTTGTTTTCTTCTCCTATCAAAATTGCTGTTATTGTCGTAAGTGCTATTTCTTCATTCGAATTATTTGTAACATTTGCAGTTATACTTGTTATTCCAGAATTATATGTTAATTGTATCTCTGAGATTGTAAAATTATCTAATATTTTATCGGTATTTATTTTTTCTCCAGTATTTATTTTTATCCCATTTTCGGTTTCTTTTATATCTTCTCCTATTGATGTATTATACAAAGAAATCCCATTTTCATATTTTTCATCTTTTTGTTTTGTAGCATTGTTATTTCTTTTTATTTTAATGAATACTATACTACTAATAATTATTAATATTATTATAATTACTAAAAAAATAAATTTATTATTATTTTTTTTCTTTTCTTTAAAATGTTTTCTTTTTCTCATTTCTATCTCACCTCTAGCCTTATTTTTATGTCATTTATTTTAAATACATTGTTAATCTTGTGCCTATAATACTTGATGATATATCTGGTGAAGCCACAGCACGTTCACATGCCATGGTATTGCCATTCAATCCATAAGTTCCACCACGATATATACGGTATTGCGTACCATAAGCCTCCTGGGTTATTTCTCTTACATTTGCACAAGTATCAAAAATATTATTTACGCAATCACTTCCAAATGCTCCTGCATTGGCCACGGCTCCCTCATGATTTCCCATAACTTTAAATACCTTATCTTTTTCTTCTCCTGTTAATATCCAATTAAGCATTGCATCCCATTGACTGCCATATATCATTGTTGTTGCAACTTCATTATTTTTATTATATGGATTAACTGTGTTTTTTCCACTATTTTGATAGTAATACATGTTATACCAATTATCACACATTGGTTTTTTGCCTCTAATGGAACTTACGTTTTCCTTTGTTGGTATTGAGGTTTCATATCTTCCAACCCAGAAACCTCCATATTTGGCAACAGAATCTACCATTTTTTTGTATTCTTCATTCATATAATTACCAAATTCTGTTAAACTATCAAAATGTGCATAAGTTTTATAATTTTTTTCTAAATAGTCATTAGTTGTACCACTATTTATATTTTTCCAACCAAGTTGAAATTTACTTCCAGTTACTAAACTTACTTCTCTAAATTCTATTGTTATGCCTAATCTATTTGACACTGATTTAACATATGAACCTGTTTTATAATTATGTCCATAATTATAAAGCACTCCCTCATAATATTTTGAATCTGTCGTTTCTTTGTCAATTTGGAATCTGGCCATTGGTTTATATGTATTTGAGCTTGAATCACTATCAGCTAATTCACTACTTCTTTTCTCATCATATATTGCATCTTTTACAGGAACCCATACAAATTCATCTCCATCTAATAAATCTGTGCCATCATCATCTTTCATTCTTTTTATAACTAAACCTGTTTTTATTTCATTATGTAATTCGTTTATAGCAAATCCAGCAGGTACATTAGCTTTATCTTTATTTAAATCAGTATATTCAGTTCTAGTTTCATAAATTTTTGAATAACTTTCTAATTGTGTTATATTAAATGTATAAATTGAAGTACCTAAATCAACTATATTTTCCGTGCCATCACTATCTTGAGTTTTTTCGGCTATTGGCAAAAAGTTTTTGCCATCTGTTACTCTTGCATATACTATATCCCCTACTGATAGATTATCAACTTGTACACCAGTTTGCAAGTTTTTTGATGAGCTTTTCCATGTTCCATTTTCATTATATTCTGCTCCCTGTATTCCAACTTGATATTCAATGTAATAGTTATCCTTTTCTTTAAATGTATCCGCAAATTCTAAATAAATCGTTCCTTTTTTATCTTGTCCATAAATGGCATCTATATATACATCTTGTGTACCAATTTTATAAGTTGTTGTTGATACATGCCCTAAATCTAATTGAGATGTTTTTCCACTATGGTCATATACAGTTACCTTTATACTATATGTTGTTCCCTGCTTTAATTGCTTATATGTATATGTATTGCCATAAGATATATAATCTGTATAATTAGTATAATTTCCATTTTCATCTGTAGTTCCACTTATACTATATACATATTTTTCTATTCCTGAACCAGTTTTTCCATTTTTATTATCTGGATCGTAAGCAGATACTTTTACGTCTATCGAATTTGCTTTTGCCAGTGGTTCTATGTATCTCTTATTTCCATCTTTGTCAACTCCATCTTCTCTCTTGGTAATTACAGGATTTGTATCATCTTCTTCGTCCACAATGTAGAGTGACATTCTAGAGCCATAAATGTTTGAAATATTTCCAACATCAAAATTGGTATATTTTACCGCATTACCTTTTTGGTTATAATATGACCCTCTCGCAACTTTTGATGAATTGGAATATACAGACATAGTATTTTCTATTACATTTCCAACTAAATCAAAGATATTAAATATAACATCTTGTGTTGCCTTTCCTGTATTTAAAATGTTTTTATGATAACCAATATCTTTATCTATTATCAAATTACTATACTCGCTTCTATTTATATAATTTAAAAGAGCACTATATTGAGAATTCCATATCATATTTGCCACAACGCTTTTCGAGTTATGGTATGGATTATCTTCGTTTCTAGTTCCGTCTTGAACATAATTCAACTCATACCAACTAACACCTTTATATGGTGTTTTATTGCTCTTTGAACCAGCTATTGTTTTTTTATCACTTGTTTGAATTACACTCGTTTCATATCTTGCTATATAAAAACCTCCGTATTTTTCTACCGAATTTATCATATTATAATATTCTTCATTTATATACTTTCCATATTCTTCGGCAGAATTGTATTTTAAAGCATCTTTATAGAATTTCGGATTTGTGTCTCTATTAGATGTTTTTATTAATACATTTTCTATATCCCAAGTATATATTGGATTTCCATTTGTATTTATTGTTACAAGCGATGGCTCTCTATATACAGCTTTTCCAATTTTATAGTCAGAATTTGTTGATAGTTCTCCTTTATCAGATATTGCATAATAAATTGCTTCATAAAATTTGCTATTTTTTCCTAGTTGATTTATAGCCATTGGAGTATAATTTTTATTTATATTATTCGATGAATTTTTTATTACATTTTGCACAGGAATCCATATAAATTGATTACCATCGTCATCTTCAATTGCTAGTCCCCTATTTATTAGATTTATCCATCCTGAAATACCTACCTTAAAGCCTGCAGGTATGTATGCAACTTCGCCATTTGCATCAACATATTTTGTAGTTTCCGTATATTTTTCTGAAAATTCCTCTGAATATCCATCTAAATAAAATACTTGATAGTCATCTTGTTCATTTCCACTACTATCAGTAATTTTTGCAAGTATAATATTGGTATCAGATAAATTACTAACAACATTTCCTGTACTCCAAGTATTTGTATTAAAGCTTTCTTCATTTTCCAATTCTTTTTCACTTTGCAACACTTTATATTTGATTTTAAAACTTGAGTTATTATATTTTGGTCCTAATGCCAATAAAACTGTACAATTCGGATTTTTACCATAAACACTTCTTATATATAAATCACCATTTGAAATATTCATTGAATTTGTATGTACTTGTTGTGTAGTATAATCACTCATATTTCCGACTTCATCTATTGCTCTAACTTTTATATAGTAAACTCTTGATTGTTTTAAATTTTCAAAAGTATGTGAAAAATATGCTGACTCTATCTCATCTTCCCATTTTGTTCCATCAGATGATATTGAATAATAATATTTTGCAATATTCTTGTTTGGATTTGTATTTATGATATCAATTTTTATATTATTAATTCCTGGTGTTGCTTCTATCTTAAATGATGGTGGTATATTATCATTTGAATCTAACAAGAATAAGGAGATTCGTGATCCATAAAATTCCGATCTATCAGTTGGTGTCATTTCTGTTTTAGTAGCAGCTGATTTTCCCGTAACAGTAGGAAAATACACTCCGCCTCTCGCCAATCTTATTGTTGTATTTTTTGATTCTGTTGTTTCTTCATATACATTTGACATTAAATCATATATATTACTTATTTTATCATTTTCATAACTTCCTGTTACAGCAATCGAACCTGTTTTATTTCCATAAGATAATTCCGTAGATGTTACTTTTGATTTATCTTCCCCTTGCAAAGCAAAATTTAACATTGCATCATATTGACTACCAGTTATCATTGATGTTTTTACAACAGTTGAGCCATAAAATGCATTATTTTTATATAATCTATTGTTTTGTTCTTTATAAAAATAATACCATTCTTTATTATTCAATGTATTTATGCCTTTTTTTGAACCTATTTTACCTAATTCATCTACAGTAGTTTCATATCTTCCAACCAAAAATCCTCCACTTGCATCCACAGAATGTATCATTTGCGTGTACTCTGAGTTTAAATATTTGCCAAATTCACTAGGTTCTTGAAATCCCAAAATGTCTTTATATTTAGATTTATCTACATCATATGATGTTCCAAACGGCTTTTCTACATTCCAAGTATATTTATCTTTTGATGCAGATGTTAGTATTGCTGGTTCTTTATCATTTACTCCCCCAAGTCTATAACTCGTATCATTAATATTTCCAGTTGCTGTTGTTCCACTATATGAATAATATATTTTCTCAAAATATGAAGTACTATTCTTTTGGTATCTTACCATTGGTGTATAATTTTTTGTAACAGATAATGTATCATTTTTTTCATTATATATTGGATTTTGTACAGGTACCCAGACAAACTCATTGTCATCTCTATCTGAAAGTACGAGACCTTTAGATATAACATTTTCTTCTGTTTTATTCGATACTTTAAACCCTTCCGGAACAATAGCCGTAAAAAATTCAGAATCCACATAGGTTCTATTTAAATCCGCAAAAACATTTGAATCAATTGATTCATCAGCTATAGTAATTGTTTTATTTTTACTTCTTGTTAGAGTTCCAATTTCATCTCCAATAAGTTGCACACAAATTGTACTATATATTTGATGTTCTTGTGGTTGATTTATTACAACTTTTTCATCATATGTACTTGAAGTCATTACTAAATTATAAGTATCTCTATTTACATTTTTCATATAATAATTATAAGTTACTACATTTGAGTTATAATGTGAGCTTGCAACTTCAATTTCAGATTTATTTACATTATATGTTAATATATTAAAATTTGAAATTTGCATTTTGCTTACTTGCTCATCAGTTAAACTAGGATAATTAATTTGCATTTCGTTCATTACATTATATGATGCCCAGTTTGTAGACGCATTTGTTCCATCATATAATTTTACATATAAAGTGTCTCCATTTTCTAATCCTGATACAACAGTCCCACTTTTTACAGGCTCACTCCAATATGAATTTTCAATTTCTAAGTTTCCATTTTCTTTTACAATTTGATATTTCATTTTATAATTTGTAGTTGTTTTTACCGTAATATTTTGTTTATTTTTGCTCCAATATGCATTATTAAATGTGATTTCTGCATTTTCATTGTTTACAAGTAATTCATTTGTTTTCATTGATGTTTCTACACTGCCTATTTGTCCAGCCATATCCTGAACTTCTACTTTTATAAAATATGTTTTATTGTGCTCTAGTTCTATATATGTATATTTCGTATTTAGTGTTTCAACAGGTATTTCATTATATACACCTTCTTCTGTTCCTATATAGTATTTATAAATTCCCGTTAAACCTGAATATTCGTCACTTGCCTTTACAGATATTGTCATTGAATTTGTTGTAGTAGATTTATCTATTATTTCTATTTTAGGTTTTTCAGTATCAATTTTAGAAATAACTTCTCCTCTTGATATATTTCCAACTTTGTCTTTTACATAAACATAATATTTTCTATTATATATTAAATCGTTTCCTAAGTAATCTTTGTTTTCGCCGATATCTAAACTTTGCATATTAGGCACAGATTTGAATTCCACTTTTGTGATATCATTTACTTCTGTATCTGTTATAAAATATCCTATTATTCCAGAACCCGAATCTGTTGCTTTAATTGTTAATTTATTATAATCTGATGATACCTCAACTGATGGAGCTATTTTATCAATATTATTTACATTTATTGTTCCCTTTATTTGACTATTTCCATCTTGTAAAATATAATTTACTGTCTTATTTTCATAAATTTCAATTCCTGATTGCTTGTTGTATGTATATGTGTTTTCATCTCCAAGTTGATAGAAAATTTTTGCATCACCTATGTCACAAAATGTTATTGTTGTTTTTTCACTTGTCCAAGAATTTAAACTTGGGTTAGCTTCATAGCTTAAATTTAAGGTTTTGAATTCCTTAGAAATCACGTTTTTAGCATTATCCTTTACCCATAAATAATATTTTGTATTTGGTTTTAAATCATTAACATAGACTTCTAGTTCTTTAGTATCTTTATTTACAATATTTTTATAATTTTTTGGTTCAATATTTTCTTCTGTTATATCATATTCTTTTATTCCTGATTTATTGTCAGATATATTTATTCTTGCTCTGGCAAAGCTTGGTGTTACTTCATTTATTGTTGGTCTTATATTATCTATATTATCAATTTTGAATATATTTGTAATTTTTGTTCCTACAGAATTTTCTGCAACTGCATATATATAATAAATGGCATCTGTCTCTTCTGCTTTTATTGTAATCTCATTTGCATTTTCTGATGTAGCATTTGCAATAGCTTCATCTTCTGTTTTACCATATCCTGCTTTTGTATTATATTTGTATTCACCCAAATAATTAATTTTGGCAACTACATCTCCTGATAAATATTCAGAATCATCATCAAGTACAATTTTTATATCTCCTAACATTACACTTATCATTTTAGAAGTTTTTATTATTTCCTTTTGTTCACCAATTTCTGATGTATATTTAATTTTTACCCACAAATAATAAATTCCAACCTTACTTTCTTCCCTTGTAAATTCCTTTTCATTATTTTCTATGCTAAATTCCTTGTATTCATCTTCATTTGGTATTTCGCTTGAATCCTTCCATACATAATATGCGCTTATGTCTATATTATATTTATTGTTTAAATTTATTTTGCTTGATATTGTGACCTTGTCATCAACTGATGAAACATTATATATATTTTCAGTATTTTTTATAGTAAAATCCAATTCCCCTGCATCTACAGGTGGTGCATTAAAATTAATTTCTATAGATTTATATATAACATATCTTGCCAAAGATACAGTAACAATTGAAATTATCAGGATAATAAGAATAGCTACAAATTTAATTTTGCTTTTTCTTCTCATTTTTTCTCCTTTCACCTTATTGCATATTTTTTTGAGTTGAATTTAATTCTATATTAAATTTTACGTTTTCATAATCTTTTGATGCTGTTTTTATAAATATTTTAAATTTATCTTCTTCCTTTTTTTCATTTCCAAAAGAATATATATCTGTACTTCCCTGTGAAGCATATTCGCTTATCCCACTTTCAAATTTATTTTCATCCTGTTCATCCACTTTTTGCCAGATATATGTGCCATTACAATCTTCTTTATTTTTTATTGTCAAGCTGTAATTTACTGCTACCGCTGTTATATTATCATTTTTATCATAATTTTTTACTGTAACTATTACATAAGGTATACCATTTACTTTATATGAATCATTTTTGTCAACATCAATATTGCATATCATTTCACCTGATAAAGTTTCATATTTTGCAGATATTTTATTTACATAAGACGCATATGCAATATTGGCAAAAATAACTGCAACTATCAATGTTAAAAATATTATTATATATATTTTTTTATGTAATATTTTTTTCATCTATATTTCCTTTCTACTTTTTAATTCACCCTTTGTTCTGCCAAGATGTTTAAAGCAATTTTTATATTTTGTTTCATCCAGTCATTTGTTTCATCAATTGTTGTATACTTCCACTTCCAGTATATATTTCTCGTGACTTTTTCTTCTCCAAGTTCAGTTATTCCTGTGTAACTTGAGAATTCTACGTTATAGGAATCATCTATATAAAGTTTCATATTTTCTGGAATTCGCGAGTTCGATGTATCTAATGATATTGCATATTTTGTTGCAGTTTCTATATCCGAAAAATCCATTTCCAACTGTAACACGCCGGAACTTCCAGGAACAATCTTGTTTTTCGAAAACAAATTTGTCGTTATTGTTTTAGATAAGTCAAAAGTAACATCTGATAATTCGTCTGTTATTTTAAAAGAAAATTTTGATGTATTTATTTTTGCCTTTGCTGATGCAGTCATTCTATATTGCGAATATGTTATTCCATTTATCAATAAAATTATTGCAATAGCATAGTATAAAAATACCATTTTATATCTATTCTTACTGTTTTTTCTCATATTTTTTCCTTTCTTCATCCTTCTCTATGTATCCTGTTCTACCGTAACATTTACAGGTATTGTTACAATCGCTGGTGAATATCCATTTAAAGTATCTATTTTATCATCCGTTCCTATCCATTCTGCTACAATTGTAATTACAACTGGACTACCTGCCAAGTCAATCGTACCATTATAAGAACTATCATCATTTTTGGTTAATGTTCCAACATTTGAAGTTACATTACTTACAATAATATTTGGCATATTTTCTGTTATTTCCTCTTGACTTGATATATTTTTATAAATTATTTTTCCTAATGTTATTTTGTATTTCATTGCAACCTCCGTACCATTTGGATCTATCGTAAAACTTCCCTGCACTGTTGTGTTAGGTGCAATAGTTCCAGCTTTTACTTTTTCTGGATTGATTGTTTCTAAAACTAATTCTGATGAAAAATCTTTTTCTCCATTGGCTAAATCGACATTTCCAAGCTTAACGGTCCATTTGGCAATTTTAGTCTTTGTTTCAGATTCAGCCCCACTTTTATATTTCGAATATGTTCCAGCAACAAAATATAAACTTAATTGTATTAACATTATTACTATTATAATTAATATTTTTATTTTATATTTTTTCATTTTTATTTTCTCCTATTGTTCTTTAGTTTTTGCAATCTCATGTTTCAACCTTTTTTCTCTTCTAATGTTTCTTTTTTCTTCTTTTATTTTTTCTTTATTTATTATTACTATAATAAGAAGTATCGGAATTGTAAATGTTATTATCATCCCATAAGGTTTCTGCATAAATTTTATTATTTTTCCAACAGTTATTATTTTTTTTATATAAATTCCTTCTATTTCGGATATATTTATTTTGTCACTATCTTCTGTATTATTTGCATCACCTTTTGTAGTATACATTAATTTATTGTCTACCTTTGTAATATCTACAATTCTGTGTGTTACTAGTGTATTTTTTTCTACTCTAAAAGTTACTACATCTCCCACTTTTAGTTTTCTTTCATTTTTGACATTTTTTATTAGTATTGTATCTCCAGTTTCAAATTCTCCTGACATTGACCCTGACATTACCTGCAAAATTTTGAAACCAAATATATCCGGAACATCTTTTTTGAAAATAAATTTTTGAATAGTAAGTGACATTACACATATTGTTGCTATTAGCAATATTATTGACATGCTTATACTTAGTATTTTTTTTATTCTTTTTATTCCTTTGTTTTTTTGATTATTCATTTTCAATCCTCTTTCAATTATTTTCATATCAATCTACATTTATTTGTGAGTAATATTTCATATTAATCGCAAGTAAATACATTCGAAAAAATTTTTATTTTTTAAAAACTTTTTCCAATATATTTATAAAAATAAGCTCTATTTATATATTTTTATATTATAGAGCTTATTTTCTCTAATTAGTTAGCTTGTGTTGCTGCTATACTAACAGATAAACTTATTTTTTTGTCTGAATCTGGTGCAGAAACTAGATTTCCTAATTCTGTATCTTTTTCATCATTTCCATCTATTTCCCAAGACCATCCAATTGTATAAACCTTTGATTCTATTTTACCTGCTGGATGTTCATTACCATTATCAATATCATTAATTGCTGCAAGTAATTGTTCAAATGTTAAATTTGATTTTGTTACCGTTGGATTACTAGCTTTGTCTTCAGCTGTATTTGGTTCTGTTAAAGAATATTTTATAGGATTATATCCTGCAACTGCTCCATTTACATTATCTTCTCCTGAAGCTCTTACATTTAATGTATATGCAGTTTCAACACTTCCATCAATCGAAAATGAAAAACTTCCTGATGTTCCAGGTGCAATTATCCCTTCTTGTTCTGTTCCTTCTGCAACTTTTGTATAGGATGATGCAAATAAATCTTTAACATGATTTGTTGTATTTACATTCCAATGAGCAACTCTTGCAGAATCTGTTCCTCCTGCTGAAGTTGTATATCTAGAATATGTATTTGCGATTGCTATTAAAGCTATTATTGCAATTAATGCCAATATACCAACTATTCTGTAAGATTTGATTTTTTTCATCAGTATATTCCCTCCTTTCCATCTTATGAATATTTTTTATTAGTTCGTATAATTCTTACTGAATTATATCGTTACTAAACTTTTTGATTTTTTTTCTTTTTTCTTAGTCTTTCTAGTTCTTCTTCCATTTGTTTTGTTCTTTCTTTTCTTTGTTTCTTCAATTTTTCTTTATTTTTCAATTCTATGTATTGTAATATTGCTAGATAAACAAGCGGTATAGATATTGCAATTACCATGTATACTGGTTTTTGCAATTCTATTGCTATTTTTCCAAGTTTGGCTATTCTAAATTTATATATTCCTTCTATTTGATTTTCTAGTACATAATTTTGATTATCTACATTATTTTTTTCATCCTTTGTTAAAAAATGTATTTCTCCATCTTTTGTTACTATCTTTTTTGCTATTTTATGTATTATTGCTGTATTATTATTTGTTTTAAATGCCATTATGTCATTTTCATTTAGGTCATTTGGATTTGTTTCCTTTACAAATACCATATCTCCGGTTTTTATCTCATTTTCAATTGAACCAGATAATACTATAAATGGTTTCCATCCAAAAAATGAAGGAATTTTATCCTTATGTATAAGTGAATCTGTTAAGATTATAGTACTCACAAATATTACTAATAGCAATATGCATGTCAGTATTTCTACTATTACTTTTTCGATAATTTTCATTATTTATTTCCTCATATAAATTATTTATTTTGTTTTCACAAAAATGGTTTCTCGTACTATTATAACAATCTTTAGATTTTTTTCAATATAATTTTATTAAATTTTACAAAAAATTTTTGGCAAATTTGTCATTTTTTCTCATATTTGCAAATTATTTGCAAATTATTTGTAAATATCTTCAAAATATATAAAGGCAGGAGCACAACTCCTGCCTTTATGTATCTACTTTTTGGATAAAA
The DNA here is from genome assembly GCA_934168355.1 of uncultured Clostridia bacterium. Taxonomy (GTDB): domain Bacteria; phylum Bacillota; class Clostridia; order TANB77; family CAG-508; genus CAG-269. The sequence goes on along the minus strand of CAKPNI010000026.1, from coordinate 404 downwards.
CCACTCAAAATAGAACTATAAAACCAAGAATAATACTTCTGCCAATTCTAGCTAAAAAACACATCGTATCATAATAATTTTTCTAGCAATTAAATCTAAAAAATTATTTCAAATTTATTTGTTAGCCATGTTATTTTCTACTTGTTGTATCATCTTTTTAACCATGTTTCCACCGATTCTTCCGGCATCTCTTGAAGAGATATCACCATTGTAACCGTCTTTTAAAGTTACTCCAACTTCACTTGCTACTTCATATTTGAATTTTTCTAATGCATCCATAGCTTCTGGAACTAATTTTTTGTTACTGTTGTTTGAGTTTGCCATTTTTTTCACCTCCTGTTAATATTAACATTTTTTATTATGAAACTTATATTAATTTTGTTTAAAAATTATTAAAATTCTGT
>CAKPNI010000025.1 GCA_934168355.1 uncultured Clostridia bacterium | reverse complement strand
GGATTTCTATATCTAAATTCTGATGCAATATCAACTTCTACATGAATTTTACAAAGATTTTCTATTGTATTTTTTACACAAAGTCCAACATGCATTGCAGTACCACAAGCTACTATATAAATTTGATGTAGTGAACCTAAATATTCTTTAGTAAAGTCAGAATCTAATTCACTAAAATTACATTTATTTCCATCTAATCTTGAGCCAATAGTCTCTCGAATAGCTTTTGGTTGTTCCATGATTTCTTTAAGCATATAATCTTCAAAGCCATCTTTATCAGCAGCCATAGCATCCCAAGTAATTGTTGTTGTTTCTTTTGAAATTTCATTTAAATTCTTATCGTAAAATTTGATATTATCTCTTGATAATAAAACATATTCATAATTATCTAACAAATAAAAATCCTTTGTATAACTCAAAATGGCAGGAATGTCTGATGCAACATAATTTTCGCCATTTCCTTTGCCAACAACTAATGGACTATCTTTTCTTACAACAATCATATTATTTGGCATATATTTTGATAAAATTTCAAGTGAAAAGCTTCCAATTAGGCTATCACAAGTCTTTTTAACAGCTCTTAACAATTTTAAATCATCATTTCCATCATCTTTATTATAGTAATAATGTATCAAATTTGGGATAATTTCAGTATCTGTATCTGAAATAAAATGATATCCATTTTGTGTTAGCATATTTTTTAATTCAATATAATTCTCTATAATACCATTATGAACAACTGCAATAGATTCCGAGTTATCCATATGTGGGTGAGAATTTATTTTTGATGGAATGCCATGAGTTGCCCATCTTGTATGAGCAATACCAATTGAACCATCTAATTTTTTAGTATCTTCTAAATTATAAAGATTTTCAACACGACCTTTATCTTTTACAACTTTAACTGAATTTCCCTCTATAGTTGCTATTCCGGCTGAATCATAACCTCTGTATTCTAATTTTGAAAGTCCTGCAAGCAAAATAGGACTTGCTTTCTGGAACCCTATGTATCCAACAATTCCACACATAATAATCTCTCCTTTTTTATACAATATATTATAATAATATAAAAAAGGTTTCAAGTATTTTCACGAAAAATTCAAAAAAGTGTTTTCAAAAAATACAAATCCTGTTATAATGAAATAGTATCAAAGAGAGGGGAAAGAGATGGATAAATTAACTGTATTAATAAATGAATCAAAAATAAATGCAAGACTTGATGAACTTGCTAAAGAAATAATGAAAGATTACAAAGACGAAGATATTGTATTTGTAGGAGTACTAAGAGGGGCAGCGATGTTTATGATTGAACTTGCAAAGAGAATAAAAAATAATGTTGAATTTGAATTTATACAATTAGAAAGCTATGAAGGAGAAGAAAGCACAGGTGTTGTAAAATTAAGACAAGAATTAACGGGAAAAATTGAAGGCAAAAATATAATAATAATTGAAGATATAATAGATACAGGTAGAACTTTAGAATATTTAAGAGAACATATAAAAAAATTCAGTCCAAAAAGTGTAAGAATTTGTACATTATTAAGCAAGCCATCAAGAAGAATTTTTGAATTAAATGTTGATTATATAGGATTTTCAATACCAGACGAATTTGTTGTAGGTTTTGGAATGGACTATAATCAGAAATATAGAAATTTACCATATATTGGAAAAATCGGTTAAAAGAAGGAGTCAAAGATGTTTGACATAAAAGAGGAATTACGAAAACTACCCAAAGACCCAGGTGTGTATTTGATGAAAGACAAAGATGATAATATCATTTATGTTGGAAAAGCAGTAAATTTAAAAAATAGGGTAAGTTCATATTTTAGAAAAACAAACAAAACAGATAGAATACTCAAAATGGTTTCTCAAATTGACCATTTTGAGTATATTGTTGTAAGTAATGAAGCAGAAGCATTGATTTTGGAATGTAATTTTATAAAGAAAAACAGACCAAAATATAATGTTTTATTAAAAGATGATAAAACATATCCATACATAAAGATTGATGTAAAATCAGATTACCCAAATGTAATTATTACAAGAAGACTTTTAAATGATGGAGCAAAGTATTTTGGACCTTATGCAAACCCAGGTGCTGCAAAAGAAATGGTTAATTTTATAAAGGAAAAATATAAGATAAGACAATGTAGGAATTTTAAGTCAAATACAAGAGCTTGCCTAAATTTCCATATAAAAAGATGTTTAGCACCTTGTATTGGAAATATAAGCAAAGAAGATTATAGAAAACAAATTGATGAGATAATTGACTTATTAGAAGGTAAAACTGACAAAATAATAAAAGATCTAAAATATCAAATGAAAGAGGCATCTGAAAAACTAGATTTTGAAAATGCAGCATATATTAGAGATAGAATGTTAGCTATTGAAACGGCTTCCCAAAAACAAAAGGTTTCAAATATTTCTGAGAATAATATAGATGTTATAGGTATGGCAAAATCTGAATTAGAGGTGTGCATAGAAATTTTCTTTGTTCGTGGAAGTAAAATGATAGGAAGAGAACATTACTTTTTTGATAATTTAGGCGATATGGATGACGGCGAAATAATATCTGGTTTTATCAAACAGTATTATATGGATAATCTAAATATCCCTAACAAAATAATGGTAAGTAGGGAGTTAGAAGACGAGGAAGCCTTAGAAGAATGGCTTGGAAGTAAAACTACACATAAGGTTACAATTCATAGCCCTAAAAAAGGCACGAAATTGAGATTTGTGGAGATGGCAGATAAAAATAGTAAAGTTACACTAGAAAACAAAGAAAAAACTCAGAATTCGATTCTCGTTGAATTGAAGGATAAATTACAAATGGATAGATTGCCAAGAAAAATTGAAACTTATGATATCTCAAATATTTCTGGTGAATTTATGGTTGCAGCTATGTGTGTTATGGAAGATGGAGCAATAAAAAAGAATTTGTCTAGAAGATTTAAAATAAAAACTGTAATTGGTCAAGATGATCCACGTTCGATGGAGGAAGTTATAACAAGAAGATTAAAGCATTCAATAGACAATCCAAATGATAAAGGCTTTGGCAAGCTTCCTGATGCGATTTTTGCTGATGGTGGTATTACCCAAATTAGAGCTGTTAGACGAGCGGTTGATAAATATGGTGTTGATATTAAGATTTTTGGTATGGTTAAAAATGATAAGCACCAAACTAGAGCTTTGATGGATGAGAATAGAAATGAAATTGAGATTTCGGAGAGATTGTTTAATTTGATTACTTTATTTCAGGATACTGTTCATGATACTGCCATTTCGTATCATAGAAAGCTTAGAGATAAGGCTTTGACTAGTTCAGAGTTGGATGAGATTGATGGAATTGGTGAAGCTAAGAAGAAGGAACTTTTGAGAGTGTTTGGTAGCGTTGAGAAGATTAAAGTAGCTGATGTAGAGGATATAGCGAAAGTAAAAGGAATTAGTAGAGAGCTTGCTAATAATATAAAATATAATTTGAAATAAAAGAAAAGCCACTGTGAAGTTTCACGGTGGCTAAAATAGGTTTACGGGTTACTTAGAATTAGTTAACTTCGATGAGTTTATGTCTCAAGGATTCGACCATTCCGTTTGGCAGGCAATGCCAATGGTTCTTCTTATCCCCGGTTCTTCCAATCTTTTTGGACTGGAATTCGAAGCAAGAAGTGCCGGCAACTCTACGCCAGAGTTTGGTAGAGAAGCTCCAGTCAAAAACTTGCTTAAGAAGAAGATCATCATCTTTTCCTAAGAAGTCATGTCTAGAGTCATCTCTATCAGGTTTATCCGGAAAGAAGTTATCTCGAGTCAGGACACCCTGATCAAGATCCAAAGTGTACTTCAACCAAGGAATGGGAAGTCTCACAAATGGAATTCGTCCAAAGCGTTTAATTGTACCAGTAGTTTGAACTACTGTAGCTCTGGTGTGCTGAGTTGCATTGCGCTGTGGCTGACCGGATGTATGTGTTGCTCTAACTTTCAGAAAATACAACACCCAGTACAGAATAACCGTTAAGGCACCCCAGAACCATCCAAGCAAATATGCAGTCAGTAAGGACCACAGAAAAGCACAGATGTGATGTGGTCTCTCTGAAAAGAGGTTCCGCATAGTAAAATATACCATAATACAATAGAAGACTACATTAGATGGGGTATATTTTACCAGTGCTGAAAAAACGGCACAAACCTGAAGAACAATAACAATTAACATTCCAACAATTACAAGGTTCCGAACCTTATTTATAGTAGTGTTCATAGTACTACCTCCTTTAAATTTTTATTACCTCCATTATACCAATTATCAACAAAAAAATCAATATTCCAACAAAAATCTTTCAAAAATTACCAACAATCGAAAAAGAACTCAAAACAAAAATTTACAAAAAATGTAAAAATTGTCGAAAACGTTGAAATTAAAGAGATTCTGTGTTATAATAAAAAGGTAGGAAAATTTTGAGAGTGAAAGGAGAAAAAATATGGAGGATAAAAATATAAAAGATATCGAAACAGCTCTAAATAGCTTACAAAAAGATGAGGAACAAATAAAAAAGGAAATTGAAAGCTTTAAAGGTCAATACCAAACAGAAAACGGAATATTGATAGAACCAAAAGAGGTAACGCAATATAAAAAAGACTTGGAAAAAATTCAAATAGAAATAAACCAAAAGAAGCTTGAAAAAAGAAAGCATGTTTTATTAAGTGAAAAAGAAAGGTTAAAAGATGAAACAAAAAATTTGAAAAACATATATAGGGGAAATCCTAATGTTGATAAAATGGTAAATGATATGCTTGAACCAAGAAAAAAAGAGCTTGAAACTAAAATAAATGAAGTTGAAAATCTTATAAAAGATATGCAAAAAAATGAAAGAAAAGATATTGATATCGATAATTTATTAAAAACAATGGATGAAAGAAGCAAAAAACATTCTACTCCAAAAGTAGCATCAACAGAGGTTCAAGAGCCATTAGAAACAAAAGTAGAAGAAGAGATTGAACCAAAAAATGAAGATGAACAAGAAAGTGAAATAGAAAATGAAGCTAAAGAAAGTCAAGAAAAAATAGAACAAGAGCTAGAAAACGAAGAATCACAAGAAAATGAGCCAGAACAAGAAGAAAACGAAACAGAATTAGAAAAAGAGGAAGTAGAAAAAGAAGAATTAAATAAAATAGCTAAAGAAAATCTAATAAGAGAAATGGATTTAGGCATTAGAGAAATTGACGATGTTATTATAAAATATAGAAGTGTTGCGAAAATATTTAGAGAAGCATACCAAAAGGTAAAAGAAAATGCAAATCAAGAAGAAATATCTAATTTCAAAGAAGATACAACTCAAAAAGATAAAGAAATTTTAGAAAAGGTGACAGAATTAACTCATAGAAAGAAAAAAATACAAACTTTAAAAATGTTTGTTGATGACGACTTTGAGAAAATAAAAGAAATATATAATGATGAATATAAAAGAAAAAATAGTCTATTAATTGCGACATGCGTAGAAAAAATGAATCAATTATATAAATTATGTGATGAGGAAATTGAATATTACGAAATTAAGGAAAAAGAGAAAGAACAAGAAGAGGTAGAAAAGGTTGAAGGAGAGGTTATTGACGAGAAAACACAGCAAGATAATCAACCAGATTTAGATAAAGAAAAAGTAATCATAGATGGAAAAATTCTAAAAGAAGAAGATATCCATGATGAAAACGAAGAACATGAGGAGAACGAAGAAAGTCAAGAAGAAGCTTCAAAACAAATAACATTATCTCCAAAAAAGGGAATGAGGGTAAAAAATTTCTTTAGCACAGTTTATGATGGAATGAAAGTAGTTGGAAAAGCATTAGTAAAAGGCGGAAAAAAGGTAAAACAAAGTAGAGCTTTTAAAGGAATTTATAATTTATTAGATAAATTAGCAGATAAAATCATCCCTATGGATTTAGAGGTAAGTAAAGAAGAAGAAAATGAGTTGAAAAAAATTCTAGATGAAGGTGATGAAGAATACAAAGGAAAATATACTAATAAAAAAGTTTTAAATTTTAAAGATAAATCAAAAGCATATAGAGAAAGCCAAAAAGTAGATGAAAAAGAATTAAAATCAAAAGAAGAAAATCATGACAAAAAGGATAAAGAAAAAGGCGATGAAGAACCAGAACAATAGAACTTAAAGTTTAAATGATAGAAGGGAGCGGTATTTATGTTATTTAGAAAAAGTTTATATGAAATAAAAAGTGAATACAAAGAAGCAAACATGAAAAACGAAAATTTTGAAATGTATCACGAAGTTGAAAAAGTTTTAGCAAACAAAATAGAACGTACTGATAAAGTAGAAAAGCAATATAATAGACAGGAAAGAAATAAAAAATATTATGAAAAAAGATATGAAAATGCCAAAGAAGAGATGAAAAAATTAAGAGAAAAATATCCAGTGAGAACTTTAGTTGCAAGAATTCCGTTAATAGGAAGATTGGGAAAGGTTGCTAAAGAATATAATAGATTAAGAGAAAAAGCTAAAAGATGCAAAACAAGAGCAAAAATAGCTAAAAAAACATTAAAAGATTTAGAGCCAGTTTGCAAAAAATATAATAAAGAGATAAAACTAACAACAAAAGACTTAAAAAGATGTGAAAGAGCCATAAAACGCGATTATAAAATTGACAAAAACAATGTTGAAATTGCAAAAATGTATAAAACACAAAAAGACCTGTTAAAAAGGGTTTATGATAAATCAACTTTTAATTACATTAAAGAATATGTAGCAAGAGTTCAAAATGGAGAAAGAGATATAGAATTACCTAAAAGTGTTGAAAGTGAAAAAGCATTTGTTAAGATGATGAAAAAAGACATTAAAAATGCCACAAAAGGTAAAAGAGTAAACTTGATGATAAAAGAATTAGAAAATAAAGATGTAGAAAATAAAGATATAGAAAATAAAGAAAATAAAAGTCAAGAACAAAGAAGAAACAATAAAACAATTTTTGCACAAAAAGGTCTAGATATAAAAAGAGAATATGTAACTTATAAGCAAAAAACTGAAGATTTTGAAATAAAACTTGATCCAGAAGAAGTACTTAATTACATAGGTTTTATAAGTAAAAATCCTGATATATTAGAAGAGTATTCAAAAGAAGAAGTTGTAAGTCAACTTAAAGGAGATGAAGAATATGCTTATGTAAATAGAGGTTGGGATGTATTACATGATATGATAGAAAATTTAAGAGATGAACAAAATCAAATTAATGTAAAAGATCTAAGTAAGTCAGAAAAAGTAGTTTATAAAGTAGCAAGCAAATATCTTGAAAAAGAACAAAAAGCTATGGAAAATGCAAAAAAAGATAGAGCAAAAGATGATAAACAACAACAATATGCGTAAAAAATAAGGAAATGAGAAAAAGTGAAGATAAAAGAATTAAGATTGTTAAATATAACAATAAAACAAAATGACAATATTCTTTATCAAGGTAAGACAGAGGAAGTACCAAATGAGCTTAAAGAAAAAGAATATAATAAAATCTACTTTGAAGGAGTAGATGTAATAGTTGAAATATAAAAAAGTATCTTGAAGTAAAACAAATTGCTTCAAGTGAAAAAGAAAAGATATCAGGAAATAAGGTTATTACATTTAGATTTGTAGATGAATAAATAAAAAAATCCGGCTATTAATTTAGTTGGATTTTTTTTATAAATAAAGCATGAAAAAACTGGCACGCAATGAATTGATGACATACTAGAAAAATTTCAAAAGCCGAGAATTTATTGACAAAAAACGACAAATAGTTTAAAATATATATGTTAAAATAAAAGAATGGGGTGATTTGGATGTTAAAAATATATTGTACAGACATAGAAACAAACAAATTTGAAGAAATAAAAGAATTTAAAAAAGGAAGTTGGATAAACCTGACAAACCCCTCAGAAGCAGAAATAAAAAAAGTATGTGAAAGTATAGACATCCAAGAAGGATTTATAAGAGATGCACTAGATTTCGAAGAAAAAGCAAGAATAGATACAGAAGAAGATGACAGTACAACACTATTTGTAGTAGATGTACCAATAATAGAAAAAGATAAAGAACATGACGAAAACGACATATACACAACAATGCCATTAGGAATGATATTTGTAAGAGATGACTATTTTATAACAGTATCATTAAGAAAAAATAAAGTAATAGAATCATTTGAAAAAATGAAAATAAAAAACTTTGTAACATATAAAAAATCAAGATTTTTATTTCAGATTCTATACTTAAACTCATCACTATACTTAACATACCTAAAGCAAATAAACAAAGAAACAGAAATAGCAGAATATATATTAAAAAACTCAATGAGAAATAAAGAATTATTAAAAATGTTAAACCTAGAAAAAGGACTAATATATTTCATGACATCATTAAAATCAAATGAAGTAGTCATGGAAAAAACAATGAGAGGAAGAATAATAAAATTATACGAAGATGATGAAGACATACTAGAAGATGCAATCACAGAAAATAGGCAAGCAATAGAAATGGCAAAAATATATAGCGACATTTTAAATGGTTCAATGGAAGCATATGGTTCAATAATTTCGAATAATCTAAATGGAGTTATGAAAACATTAACATCAATAACAATAGTACTAGCAGTACCTACAATGATATCAAGTTTCTGGGGAATGAATGTATCATTACCATTTGAACACAGTCCTTATGGATTTGCAATAATGATAATGGTAGCATTAATAACAACATTAGTAGTAACATGGTGGCTTAAGAAAAAAGATATGTTTAATTAAATTTTGAAACGGGGACGGTTCCTTTTTTTTAAAAGAACCGTCCCCATTTCAAAAACTTACACATACAAAGTCTTATTATTACTATAAATAACATACCCCGGTTTACTACCACTGGGTTTCTTAACAAAAGAAACTTTGCAAAAATCCACGGGAACATGGGAAGAATTTTTAGCTTTGCTATGTTGTGCAGCAAGTTTTGCAACTTCAAACAAAATATCGTCAGGAATAGTTTCATTTGGATTGGCTTTTAAAATTACATGACTACCATGGATATCCTTTGTGTGAAACCAAATGTCATTTTTATTTGCAAATTTACAGGTTAAATAATCATTTTCCTTATTATTTCTACCTACTAAAACAGTATAGCCATCAATTATATATTTTAGAGGGGTAAAAGAAGTTAACTTATTTTTAGTCATAGGTTTAGCTTTTTTATTTTTGGCAGATGTTTTTTTAGATTTAGTTTTTAGTTTATCAGAAAACAAGCTATTTTCTGATATTTCATCATAAATTGCCTCAATATCTTCAATTGTTTTACCATTATCAAGTTCGTAAATAACACTCTCAATATAATCAATATCTCTAATTGTTTCTTCTTTTTGAACATTTACAATTGTAAGAGCATTTTTCAATTTATTATATTTTTTGAAATACCTTTTTGCATTATATGAAGGTAAATATTTTTTATCTAAAGGTATAGTAATTATACTGTTGTTATCATAATAGTTTTCAATATCTATGCTATCAAGATTTCTATTTGGAATTTGATAAAGATTAGATGTTATAAGTTCACCATATAACCTAAATTTATCCATATTAGAACATTCCGAAAGCTTATTATCTATATTTTCTAAACGTTTTTCATATTTTTTCATTGTAGCCAAAATTAAATGTAAAATACTGTTTCTATAACTTTTAAATAATTCGGAAGATTCTTTTTCAAAGTAAAAATCGTCGATTTTATAATTTAAATTAAATTGATTTTCGTATACGGTATTTGTTGTATATAAAAAATAATCTTTCTCATTTTCAGCTTTAAATATGTCTAAAGAAGATGTAGATAATATTTCATTTATTTTACTAAAAATTAAATTTAAATTATCTTTTGAAATATCCTTTATGTTCAAATTTTGTAAAACATTTTGAACAAAAGATAAACTAATCCCATTAAATGTATTTGAAATCAATTTATCAATTCTAAAATTAGATATATCAAGATTTTCTATATTTAAAGAATTTTCAGCAATATATTCTATAAGTTTAGGTTCAAGTTTACAATAAAAATCATCAAAATCTTTTAGTTCAAGAAAACTACATTTGTTAGATTCTGGAAAACTATATCTTGCAGTAGGGTAAATATCTCTGTTAGAATTTTCCAAAGTTGATGTATGTCTTAGGCTGTCTATAATTATATTATTGCTATCTGTCAAAATTATATTACTATGTTTTCCCATTAATTCTATAATTAGTTTCCTACAAATTGGTTTATTAGGATTTTCATTATTTTCCAAATCTATAAAAACAATTCTTTCCAAGTCAACAGTATAAATATTTTTTATTTTTAACCCAATTAAATATTTTCTAAGAAGCATACAAAAATTAGGTGCCGTAGATGGATTTTTTTGTTTTTGAGTTGTTAAGTGTAATCTGTAATTTGTAGAAGATATACACATAAGTAGCATAAGATTTAAACTTTTTCCATATAATCCAAGTGTCACCGTATTTTTGTCTGGTTCATAAACTTTATCTATTTTATATCCAATAATATTTTTTAATTCTTTTACAATTGATTTTGTAACAATTCCATCAAATGCCATTTGAAAATCCTCCTAACAGTTATGTTTAAAGCATTGTAACACTAAAATGAGTGGATATCAAGACATTTGACAAAATATGATAAAAAGTGCTATAATGCGAGTGTTAAAAAAGAGATTGAAAATGTGAATAATAAATGAAAAATTGGTCATATTTTAAAATAAGAGTAAATTCAGGTGCAGGAAAATGTTTGAAAATTGGATAGTAAGTTATAATAAAAGACATATATTTAAATATAGATATATTTTGATAGCAATTTTGGCTACTATTATAATTTTGTTAGCTGTAATTACGACAGTAATAGTAAAAACAACAAAAAATAAATCAAATAGTCAAATAGCAAATAATAATGGAAATAATGATGAAGAACAAGCGATGTTAGTAGAGCTTGATAACAAGAAAAAAGAACAAGAGCAAAGAGAAAAAGAAAAGCAGGAAGAGGAAAATGCAACAGGTGTAATATATTTAACATTTGATGATGGTCCAAGCTCAGATATTACACCACAAATACTAGATATATTAGATCAAAAAAATGTGAAAGCAACATTCTTTTTGGTACATTTTAGTGATAAAAATGCAGATTTAGTTAAAAGAGAAGACGAATCAGGACATACAGTTGCTTTACATGGGTATAGTCATACTTATTCAGAGGTATATCAGTCAGCTGATGCATGTTTGGAGAATTTCAAGAAAATACAACAGCAAGTTTACGAAACAATAGGAAAAAAGCCTAATGTAATAAGGTTTCCGGGTGGAAGTTCAAATACTATAAGTAAAAAATACTGTGAGGGAGTAATGACAGAGGTAACTCAAAGAGCTTTAGATGAGGGCTTTAGATATTTTGATTGGAATGTAGATTCAGATGATGCCGGCCATGCAAAAACAAAAGAAGACGTATATAAAAATGTAACTTCAAAGATTAAGCCGGGAAGAGAGAATGTTGTTTTAATGCATGATTTTTCTCATAATAATAAGACTTTGGAGGCTTTATCAGATATAATAGATTTTGGAAAAGAAAATGGATATGTTTTTAGAAGAATAACAGATGATACAAAAATGGTTACGCATTCAGTTAATAATTAATTAATGTTCTATTGGGATCGGTTCTTTTTGGTACATTTTTGAAAAGGAACCGTCCCAAATACAAAAAATGGAGCAATACTCAAGAGGCTGAAGAGATCAGTTTCGAAAACTGACAGGTCGAGCAATCGGCGCGGGGGTTCAAATCCCTCTTGCTCCGCCAATATAAAAGTCAAATTGCAAAATTATGCAGTTTGGCTTTTTTTGACAAATTTTGACAAAATACATAACTATATTCACAAATAATGCATAATATATTATGAGGTGAATTAAATTGAATTGGTTTGAAAATTTAAATCCAATAATTCAGGCACTAATAGCAACAACATTTACATGGGGAGTAACTGCACTTGGTTCACTTGTAGTATGTTTTTTTAAAGAGATAAACAAAAAAGTATTAAATACAATACTAGGATTTAGTGCAGGAGTAATGATTGCATCATCATTTTGGTCACTACTTGCACCAGCAATAGACTTATCTGAAGAACTTGGCTACATAGCTTGGATGTTGCCGGCTGTTGGCTTTACAATAGGAGCATTATTTGTATTATCATCAGACAAATTTTTAGATAAAGCATTAAAAAATAGAGGAAATTTAAGAAGTTCAGTTTCTTTAAAAAAGAGTATTTTATTGGTATCTGCAATAACTATACACAATATACCAGAAGGAATGTCAATAGGAGTAGCATTTGGAGGAATTGCGAGTGGAGTTCCGGGAATGACAGCAATAGGAGCTTTGATGCTTGCACTTGGAATAGGAATACAAAACTTTCCAGAAGGAGCAGCAGTTGCATTACCACTTAGAAATGAAGGGTTTTCAAGATTTAAAAGCTTTATGCTAGGGCAAGGTTCAGCCTTAGTTGAGCCAATTTCCGCTGTAATAGGTGTAATACTAGTTATGGCAATAAGAAGCATTTTGCCAGTATTACTTTCATTTGCAGCAGGTGCTATGATAGCAGTAGCAGCAAGAGAATTATTGCCTGAATCAATAATAGAAAATAAAAATTTAGCAACATTCGGATTGATTTTTGGATTTGTATTAATGATGATTTTAGATGTTGCATTAGGATAAAAATGAAAAATACCACTATATGTAGTGGTATTTTTTAGTGAGAAAAATTAAAGAAAAAAAGAAAAAATAATAGACATAATAAGCTTAAGATGATATAATTGTAGACGTTAAAAGAATTATGTATATAAATAAATGGAGGGATTAACATTGGAATATTCAAAAAAGACAGATGCCAAATGGCAAAAACAATGGAAAGAAAAAAATGTATATAAATATGATATGAACAGCAAAAAAGAAAAATTCTATACACTAGAAATGTTTTCATATCCATCTGGAGCAAAGTTACACTTAGGACACTGGTTTAACTATGCACCATCAGACTCATTTGCAAGATACAAAAAAATGAATGGATACAATGTATTCCATCCAATGGGATTTGATGCTTTTGGACTTCCAGCAGAAAACTATGCTATCAAAACAGGAATACATCCAGAAGAATCAACATTAAAAAACATAGATACAATGAAAAAACAATTAGAAGAAATGGGAGGAAGTTATGACTGGGATTACTCAGTAGAAACTTGTATGCCAGATTATTACAAATGGACACAATGGCTATTTTTAGAGTTATATAAAGCAGGACTAGCCTACAAAAAAGAAGCACCTGTTAACTGGTGTGATAGCTGTAAAACAGTTCTAGCAAATGAACAAGTTATAGGTGGAAAATGCGAAAGATGTGGTTCAGAAGTAAAAAGAAAAAAATTATCACAATGGTTTTTCAAAATCACAAATTATGCAGAAGAATTATTACAAGATTTAGAAACACTAGATTGGCCTGAATCTACAAAAAAAGTACAAACAAACTGGATAGGAAAATCAGAAGGAAGCGAAATCAAATTTAAATGTGAAAGTAACGGAAAAGAAATAACAGTATTTACAACAAGACCAGATACATTAAATGGAGTTACATATGTAGTGATTGCCCCAGAAAGTGATTTAGTACAAGAAATCACAACACCAGAATGTAGAGAAAATGTGGAAAATTACATAAAAGAAACATCAAAATTAAGTGAAATTGAAAGACTATCAACAGACAAAGAAAAAACAGGAGTATTTACAGGAGCATATGCAATAAATCCAATAAATGGGGACAAAGTTCCAATTTGGATAGCAGACTATGTACTAGAAGACTATGGAACAGGAGCAGTAATGGCAGTTCCAGCACATGATACAAGAGATTTTGAGTTTGCTAGTAAATACGATTTACCAATAAAACAAGTAATAAAAAGTAAATCTGACGAAGAAATAACATTACCATATACAGAATATGGAATCTTAATAAACAGTGGAAAATATGATGGTTTAGAATCAAGTGCTGCTAAAAAAACAATTACAGAAGATTTAAACAAAAAAAATCAAGGAAATAAGACAATAAATTATAGATTAAAAGATTGGCTAATATCAAGACAAAGATATTGGGGAGCACCTATTCCTATTATATATTGTGATAAATGCGGAACTGTGCCAGTACCAGAAAAAGATTTACCAGTATTATTACCACACAATGTTGAATTCAAGCCAGATGGAGAGTCGCCATTAAAAAAATCAAGCGAATTTATGAATTGCACTTGTCCAAAATGTGGTGGAAAAGCTAAGAGAGAAGCAGATACTTTAGATACATTTGTATGTTCATCATGGTACTATTTAAGATATCCAGATGCAAAAAATGATAAAGAAGCATTTAGAAAAGAAATAGTAGACAAAATGTTACCAGTTGATGTATATGTAGGTGGAAAAGAACATGCTGCAATGCACCTTATCTATGCAAGGTTTATGACAAAAGCATTAAGAGATTTAGGATATTTAGACTTTGATGAACCATTTAAAAAATTAATACATCAAGGTATGATTTTAGGACCAGATGGAAACAAAATGAGCAAAAGTAAGGGGAACACAGTTTCTCCAGAAGAATACATAGAAAAATATGGTTCAGATGTATTTAGAATGTACATAATGTTCGGATTTGAATATAGACAAGGTGGACCTTGGAACGAAAAAGGTATCGAGTCAATGGTAAAATATTTTTCAAGGATTGAAAGATTTATTGAAAAATATAATGAATTAAAAGCAGGTAAATCATCTAATGAAATAGGAGCAAAAGAAAAAGAACTACTTAGATGGAAAAACCAAACAATAAAAGCAATGGGAAATGATATTAATGATTACAGATTTAATACAGCCATTGCAAGAAGTATGGAATTATCTAATAAAATTAGTGATTATATTAGGGATGAGAATGTAAATATAGATGTTTTACAAAATGTTATAGAAATCTTTATTACTTTACTTTCTCCACTTGCACCTCATTTTTCACAAGAATTATGGGAGAAAATGGGAAAAGAAGGCTTTGTTTATAATGAAAAATGGCCTGAAATCATAGAAAGTGAAATGAATGGCGGAACTAAGAAAATTCCTGTTCAAGTTAATGGTAAATTAAAACTTTGTGTGGTTGTTGATGCCGATGTTTCTGCTGATAAAATTCTTGAGATGGTTAAGGCTGATGAACAGGTTAAGGAGATTTTGGAGAAAAATGATGTTGTAAAAGAAGTTTATGTTCCGGGTAAAATTTTTAATATAGTTGTGAAAAATAAATAATTGAATTGAAGATAAAACTGTGATAAAATATTGATAATAAAAAAGGAGAGTGTAAACTATGATTAATATAAGACCTGTATCAGATTTAAGAAACAAATATCCGGAAATAGAGGATTTGGTTTTAAAAGAAGATGAAGCAGTATATTTAACAAAAAATGGATATGGTTCGATGGTAGTATTGAGTTTAGAAAAATATGCAGAAATGTTAAGTGCTTTGGATGAAGAAAAGGCCTTAGAAGCTAGATTTGGAATTAAGGATATTGACAACGCTTTGGAAGAAGCGGAGGAAGAAGCTAACGATCCTAATACTAAATTTTATTCACATGAGGAAATGAAACAAATGGCAAGGAGGATAATTGATGGCAAATAAAAAATATGAAATAAGATATCTTCCAACATTTATTTCGCAATTTAATAACATTTTATATTACATTACATATGAACTAAAAAACAAAATAGCAGCCGATAATTTCTATAATGAAGTAATATATTATGGTAAAAGGAATTTTGATAGTTTAGATTTATATTGATTTAGGGAGAGTATCATTAAGTTGATACTCTCTTTAAACTAATAAACCAGCCATAACCAAAATTCCCAAATTATCATTATAAATCTTATCAAATTGTTCAACAGGCAAAGGATTTTGACCGAAGACCAGCTTCAATAGTAAATCCGGGTCTATTGTAATTTTGGATAAACCAATCTTTAAAACCTGCAAAACTCGAATTATAAGGGATTTCTTCTAAACTATAGCCACTAATTCTAGCAAAAGTAGAACCAATCCAAAAGCTATTTTGAGGTCTGTAATTCTGAAATTGCCAAAAAATCACTTCACCTTGTGTATGATAACTAAGAATTAAACTAAAATTATGTTCCAAAGTAAAATTATAAATAGCTAAAGCCTCAGGTTCTGTTAAAGGACCAAAACCAACAAAATCACGAGGAGCAGGAGATGTAAAACCTTGTTCAAATTTTATTTGTCTAGCCTGTTCCCAACCAGCAGGAAATTGCAGATTAAGGTCCACACCTCTTATATTAGCTTTCCATCCTGAGGGAAAAGGAATAGTGGGATAATTATCTGCAATAAGTTTAGTATTTGTATATAAAGAAGAATTAGGAGATATCTCGCCTGTAACCAAATCAACACCATCAGGGTTAACCATAGGCATAATATAAATACTAACACTATTAAATAAAGTTCTTGCATTAACATTAAAAATCCTTAAATTATTAACATATGAAAAGCAATAATCTTCAACAAATTTCATAAGAACTGGACTTGTAATCCATTCGTTTCCGATGAATAGAAGCGGAGTAAAAAACTTCTTTAGAGCCATTACCAATTTTAATAACAGGAATATCTTTGCCTAAAATACTTTTTCCACTGGAAATTATTTCCAAGAAAGGATAAAGAGATTTTAAAGAATTAATATTATGGTTTAAAATAGAAGAGCTATAACTAATATTAGTAGGGACAATATTTAAAACACTCATAGGCACCTCCAAACTAAAGTAAATAAAAAAGTAAAACCCTAGTATTATATGCAAAATTAAGAATTTTAGTTACAAAATAATATTGATAAAATTGTCAATTTATGATATAAAATTGCAAAAGGGGGAATAGAAATGAAGAAGAAAATATTAATAATATTAGTTATTGTTCTACTAATTACAGCAGTTGGAGGATTTTTATATTATAAAAATTCTAAAGACAAACCAGAGGAAACTTTAAATGAATATATTTCAAAAATAAATGATGAAAAATACAATGAAATGTATGAATTATTAGATGAAAAAAGCAAACAAAAAATAACTGAAGAGGATTTTGTATCAAGAAATAAAAAGATATATCAAGGAATTGATATGTCAAATATGACAATCGAAATAAAAGATATAAAAAAATCGGGTTCAAAAAGAGTAATTATATATAATACAAAAATGGATGCATCTGGTGGCGAAATAACATTTGACAATGAAATAACATTAAATAATGAAAATGGATATAAAATAGAATGGAGTTCAAATCTTATTTTTCCGGAACTAGAAGACACAGATAAAGTTAGAGTAAGTACATCAAAATCATCAAGAGGAAAAATCCTAGACAGAAATGGAAAAGAATTAGCAGGAGAGGGAACAGCTTCATCAATAGGAATAGTACCGGGAAAATTAAGCGAAAACAAGGATGAAGATATTAACAAAATTGCAGAACTATTAGGAACAACAGCAGATACAATAAATAAAAAGTTGCAAGCTGGATGGGTAACAGATGAAAGCTTTGTTCCATTAAAAACAATTTCATCAAGTGATACAGAATTAAAAGACAAATTGTTACAAATAAAAGGTGTAAAAATATCATCTACAAAAGTAAGATATTACTCGCTTGGAGAAGCGGCAAGTCAGCTTACAGGATATGTTCAAACAATAACAAAAGAAGAGCTAGAAAAAAATGAAGGATATACATCAACTTCATTAATTGGTAAAAGCGGATTAGAGCAAAAATATGAAGAGAAACTAAAAGGAAAAAATGGAGTCGAAATTTATATAGAAGATAAAGATGGAAAAAGAAAACAGACTTTAATAAAACAGGACAAAGTTGATGGAGAGGATGTAAAATTAACAATAGATTCTAATCTACAACAAAAACTATACAATGAATTAAAAAATGATGAGGGACTATTTGTAGTAATGAACCCATCAACAGGAGAAATTTTAGCATTAGTAAGTACACCATCAGTTGATGTAAACAAAATGGTGCTTGGAGTAAGTACAGATGAGTGGAATGAAATTTCAAATGATGAAAAAACACCAATGCTTGCAAGATATTCACAAAAATATTGCCCGGGCTCAACATTTAAACCAATAACAGGTGCAATAGGTTTATCAACAAATTCATTGTCAGTAGATGACACTTTTAGTTATTCAGGTTTAAGTTGGCAAAAAGATGCATCTTGGGGAACTTACAATATAACAACTTTAACAGCATACAATGGTGCAAAAAATTTAAAAAATGCATTAATACATTCAGATAACATCTATTTTGCACAAGCAGCTTTAAAAATAGGAAATAAAAATATGACTAGTGGATTAGATAAACTAAAATTTAATACCGATATAGATTTTGACATAAATTTAGCCAAATCACAATATTCAAACGATGGAAAAATTGACAAAGAAACATTACTTGCAGATACAGGATATGGTCAAGGTCAAATTCTAATAAATCC
>CAKPNI010000024.1 GCA_934168355.1 uncultured Clostridia bacterium | reverse complement strand
TCCTATGTTTGTAAACATTGGTGATGTATTAAGAGTAGATACACGTACATGTGAATATATGGAAAGAATATAATTTCAGATTGGGGACGGTTCTTTTTACGAAAAATTTCGTATTTGGGACGGTTCCTTTCGCGAAAAGAACCGTCCCAAATCAGAAAAAGAAAGGCAGAATAAATGTTAGAAGACCTAAAACAGGAAATGAGTAATTTTTTCAAAGATATAGATGAAAATATAAAAGATGAAAAAGAACAGCTATATTTAAAAAAGAGAACAGCAGAATTAGTTGATTTTATGATGAATGAAATTGAAAAAATTATAAATTATAAAGAAGAGAAATTAAATACAATTATAAAAAAACAAGAACAAACAGATCACATAATAGAGATATTAAATGATAAAATGGATAACATATATGAAGATATATATGATGAAACTGTAGAAAGTGATTTTTTGGTAACTTGTCCATATTGTAATTGTGAATTTGATGCAGATGTAGATGAAGATGTTAATGAAATTAGATGTCCAGAATGTGGAAATTTAATAGAATTAGATTGGAATGGAAATCCTAATGACGACGACCAAGATAATGGTTGTAATGGTGGTTGTTCACATTGTGGCGGATGTAAATAATAAGAAAAGGGGAACGAACAACTCCTCTTTTCTATTTTTTTATTAAAATATACAAATGAGGCAAAAACAATTGCAAGAAAGGGATGATAAAATGAAAATTATTCATTGTAGTGACTTACACTTAGATTCAAAAATGAAATCCAATTTGGATAGTATGAAAGCCAAAGAGCGTAGAGATGAAATTTTAAGAACATATCAAAATATGGTAGAATATGCAGCTGAAAATGATGTAAAAATTATAATAATTGCAGGGGATATGTTTGATAAGAAGAACATAACAGTAAAAGCGAAAAATGTAGTATTAGACAGTATTTTTTCACATCCAGAAATAGACTTTATATATTTAAAAGGAAATCATGATGAGGCAAGTTTTATACTAGATTTAGAGGAAATACCATCAAATTTAAAACTATTTACAAATACAGGGTGGACAAGTTATAGATATGGAAAAATCGTAATTTCCGGAATTGAATTTGGAAATCTTAGTAATTACGAAATTTATAATACATTAATGTTAAATAAAAATGATATAAATATTGTAACTCTTCACGGACAAGAAGTAAAATATGACCAAAAAGACAAAGCAGAAATTATAAATATTCAGTCATTAAAAAACAAAAATATTGACTATTTAGCATTAGGACATGTTCATAGATTCAAACAAGAAAGAATTGATAATAGAGGAATTTATTGTTATTCAGGATGTTTAGAGGGTAGAGGGTTTGATGAGTGTGGAGAAAAAGGATTTGTTTTACTAGATATAAATGAAGAAAAGCAAAAAATAGAATCAAAATTTATTCCATTTGCAGGAAGACATCTATATGAAATAAATGTTGATATAACAGGAACTTCAACAACCTTAGAAGTAGAGGAAAAAATAGATAACATGATAGAAAAAATAGAAAAAGAGGCACTAATAAAAATAGTTTTAATAGGAAAAGTAGAACTAAATTCGGAAAGAGATATAAAATATTTAGAGAAAAAATATAAAAATATATTTTATTTTGCTAAAATATATGACGAAACAACCCTAAAAATAGATTATATGACATATGAAAATGATGCATCATTAAAAGGAGAGTTTATAAGACTAGTTTTAAAACAGAATTTATCTGAAGAAGAAAAAAGAAAAATAATAACAACAGGAATAAAAGCACTTACAGGAGAGGAGGTAAACTAATGAAATTACTAAAATGTCATATAGAAAACTTTGGAAAATTATCAGACTATAATTATACATTTGAAAATGGGTTAAACACAATAAAAGAAGAAAATGGATTTGGAAAAACTACATTTGCAAGTTTTATAAAAGCCATGTTTTACGGAATGGAAATTAAAAGGAATTCAAAAGTTTTAATTGATAGAAAAAAATATATGCCATGGCAAGGTGGAGCCTTTGGTGGAAGTATTGAATTTGAAATAAATAATAAAAAATATAAAATTGAAAGATTTTTCGGCAAAAAAGAAATAGATGATACCTTTAAATTATATGATTTAGCAACAAACCTAGAAAGTAAGGATTATACTGAAAATATAGGGGAAGAGATATTTAAGCTAAATAAAGAGGCATATGAAAGAAGTACATTTATATCTGGTCAAAATATAGAAACATCGATGAATGATAGCATAAATGCTAAACTTGGAAATATTTTAGAAAATGAAAATGACGTAAATACATCTGAGCAAGCAATATATAGGCTAGATAAAGCAATAAAGAATTATAAAAAAACAGGTGATAGAGGAGAAATCAACCAAAAAATACAGGAAAAAACAGTATTAGAAAAGAAATTAGAGCAAAGTAAAATAAATGAAAAAATATTGCAAGATAGAAAAGACAGATATAACATGCTAAAAAAAGAGCTAAAAGAAAAAGAGCAAGAACGTGAGAAAATCAATATTTTAATTAATCAAAAAATACAAGAAGAAACTCAAAATGTAAAACTAGAAAATTATAAAATATTAGAAAAAAATCTAAATGAAAGTGAAAATTTACTACATAATCTTCAAGACTTTTTCAAAGAAGGAATTCCTACAGATATAGAAATAGAAACATTAATAGAAAAATGTTTATTAATAGAAAAATATAGAGTCGAAATAAAAAATTATGAAGTTTCAACATCTGGTAATATTGAATTAGAAAAGCTAAAAAAAGTTTTCAAAGATAAAAATATAACAGAAGGCAAAATTAATAGTGTAATTTCAGAATACAATAGCATAAGTGATGTTGAAAGTAAAATAAAGTTAAATGAAGAAAAAGTAATAGCTCTAAAAAAAGAACAAACAGAGATATGCAAGAAAAAAAATCAGGATAAAAATATATGTATAATATTTGGAATATTAGCTTTAATTTGTATGATAGCAGGAATAGGGACTATTGCTATAAAAATGATACAAATAGCAGCAGGTTTATTAGTTATGCGGAATAATTTTGCTAAGTATAATGTTAGTAAAGGTTAAATCATTAAGAAATAAAGGTAAGCAAGTTTTAAATAAAGATGAAGAAATAAGTGAAATAGAAGAATTAATTGAAAATTTACAATCAAAAGAAACGAATACAAGAAAGGAAGTAACAGAATTTGCACAGGATTTCTTGATAGATAATACACAAGATGATATGCTTATAAAACTTACAGAAATTAAATCTAATTTTATAAAGTACAATGATTTAATGAATTCTACTAATATAATATTTGAAAAGCAAAATGAAATATTAAAAAAATTGAAGGAACTAGAAGAAAGCATAAAAGGCTATTTACTTAGATATTTTAATGATTTAAGTAATCAATATGTTACATATGCACAAGAAATAAAAATGAAAAAAATGGATTTTCAAAGACAAAGACAAGATTATGAAATGAAATTAAAAACTAAAGAGGAATATGAGAAAATAAATAAAATAAAAGAATTACAAAAAATAAAGGAAAATAATACAGAAAATATTGATAAAAAAGAGTTAGAAACAAAACTAGAAGATATAACTATTCAAATAAATAAAATAAATGATGAAAAAAATTATAATAAAAATCAGATTGAGCTTTTAGAAAGTAATTTAGAAACTGTTTTTGATATAGAAAACAATATAGAGGAAATGGCACAAAAGATAGAAGAAATGAAAGAAAATTGTGGTATTTTAGAAAAAACAAAGAAATTATTAGAAACTGCAAAAGAACAATTTTCATCTCACTATTTGGAAAAAATGAAAACAAGTTTTTTAAAGAATTTACAATTGATAGATGGAAAAGAAAGAGATGTAAATCTTGATGTTAATTTACATATTAAAATAAATGAACAAGGTTCGAATAAGGAAATTAATTATTTTAGTACAGGATATAAAGATTTAGTTTATATTTGCATGAGATTAAGTTTGATTGATAGCTTATTTGAAAATGAAAAACCTTTTATAATTTTAGATGACCCATTTGTTAATTTGGATGAAAATAAGATAAAAAATGCCATAGAATTACTTAATAGTTTATCTAATAAATATCAAATTATATATTTTGTATGTCATGAAAGCAGAAAATAAATTGACAAAAAAATCAAGTATTAAAATATACCATTTAAGTTAGAATAAATGATAAAAATCGAGATATAATAAAAATAATGCTTATATTTATACCAAATCAAAAAATTTAGACTTGAAAAAAATTTTATTTGATGGTATTATAAGTATAATTTAAAAAGAAAAAAAGCTACCCTGCGTAGTACGTGTAGACAGAATTTTTAGAACCTACAAGTTTAAAGAGGGGCTTATCTCTTGATATGGCGTGCATGCTTACTTCCCGTTGGTCGTAAGAAGCCCACAAGTATTAAGGTTGGCACCCACCTGTTTTTTGAGGAGGCAGGTTGTTAAAAATTTTGGCAACATCTTGCGGCTAAGGCGGGGCGGCTTTTTTTTCGTTTCATTGTTAGGTTCGCTCTGCTGCAATTTGTAAGAAAGTTTAAAATAATAGTGGCGGGTTCGTGGTAAATACTTAAAATTCTGAATTATTAATGGTTCCTTTCATAATTTAAGAGCTTATAAGCATAATTTTTGGCACCCTTCCGTGGCGGAGCACGAACTCTTTCCAAAAATTATACTAATAAGCTCTAAAATTATTCCGGTCACACATTAATAATTCAGAATTTTAAGTATTTACCACGAACCCGCCACTATTATTTTAAACTTTCTTACAAATTGCAGTTCGCTATATGTTATGTATTAGTTTCGTATTTTGTATGAGGCTTAATCTGCGTTGGGGAGCGGGATAGAAAGATGTGGCGAACAAAAATTTGAGAAAAATTTGAAAATCTATTGACAAGTTGGAAGAATGGAGATATAATTCATGATGTTGAAAGCGAACAATAATTCGTAAAAAGGAAAAAGCGTGATTTAGGGAGGATATGTTATGATAAGATTGTTAAATAGAAAAAATAAGATAGAAAGAGAATTAGGAAAGAGTGTTAAAATTTTTGGAAAAACAATATCTGTAAATATTATATATAGTAAAATCAAAAATCCAGAACTTGATTTAGTGGGAAATATCATAAATGTATATCTGCCAAATAAATACAAAAAAACGGGAAATGTAGCAATATTAAAGCTTGCAATAGATAAGATGTATGAGGAAATAGCTAGAGTTGAAATAGAAAATGTGATGGAAGAAACTAGAATAATGATGAATGGTTTAGCACCGGAAAATTATATAATAAGGAGAATACCAAACAAACTTGCAAAAACTTTGGAAATGAAAACAATAATTATAAATCCTGAAATAGTAAAATATGATAAAAGAGTTTTAAAATATGTAGTTTTACACGAATTTTGCCATTTAAAATATAAAACACATTCAAAAGGTTTTTTTGAAATGATGGAAACATATATGGAAAATTATGATGAATATGACAGCATATTAAATGTAGCATAAAATTTTTCATACCACTTGACAGTTTTAAGACTAAAATGTTATACTAATGTGGTAGAAAAATATATTTAGTAAAAAAGATAATTTTAATATATATATTTATTCGCACATTGAAAATTAAATAAGAAAGAGGTGTATGATTATGAATAGTTTAATCATAATTATTACTTTCTTAATCTCAATTGCAATCGGAATAATTGTTGGAATGATAATAAGAAAAAAGATTGCAGAATCTAAAATTGAAAGTGCAGAGCAAGAAGCAAAAAGAGTTGTAGATTTAGCAAAAGTAGAAGCTGAAAATATGAAAAAAGAAGAAATATTTAAAGCCAAAGAAGAGATTATGAATAGCAGGAAAGAATTAGATCAAGAGATTAAAGAAAGAAGAAGTGAAGTTCAAAAACAAGAAACAAGAATGATTCAAAAAGAAGAAAACTTGGACAAGAGGTCAGAAAACCTAGAAAGAAAAGAAAGAGATTTAGAAAAAGAATATCAAAATCTCGAAAATAAAAAAGGTGAAATAAATAAAGTTTATGAAAAACAAGTTGAAGAACTTCAAAGAATAGCGTCACTAAGTAAAGACGAAGCAAGACAGTATTTATTATCAGAAATGGAAAAAGAAATAACTACTGAAAAGGCGAAAATAATTAGGGACTTAAATCAGAAAGCAAAAGAGGATGCAAGCAAAAACGCAAAAGAAATCATATCATATGCAGTACAAAAGTGTGCAGCAGACCACACATCAGAAACAACAGTATCAATAGTTAATCTTCCAAGTGATGAAATGAAAGGAAGAATAATAGGAAGAGAAGGAAGAAACATAAAAGCATTGGAAACACTAACAGGAATCGACCTAATAATTGATGATACTCCGGAGGCTGTAATTCTATCTGGATTTGACCCATTAAGAAGAGAAGTTGCAAGAATAGCACTTGAAAAACTAATCGACGATGGAAGAATACATCCAGCAAAAATCGAAGAAATGGTGGAAAAAGCAAAAGAAGAGCTAAATACCATCATAAAAGAAGAAGGAGAAAGAGCAGCACTAGAAACAGGAGTAAACAATCTTCATCCAGATATAATAAGATTACTTGGAAAACTAAAATACAGAACAAGTTATGGTCAAAATGTACTAAGCCATTCAATAGAAGTATCAAACCTAGCCAGAATAATGGCAGAAGAATTAGGGCTAGATGCAAAAAGAGCAAGGAGAGCAGGATTATTACATGATATAGGAAAAGCACTAGACCACGATATGGAAGGAACACATGTCCAAATAGGTGTAGATATTCTTAAAAAATACAAAGAAAATCCGCTTATAATAAATGCTGTAGAGGCACATCATGGAGATGTAGAACCACAAACATTAGAAGCAGTTTTAGTACAGGCAGCAGATGCAATATCAGCATCAAGACCGGGTGCAAGAAGAGAAACATTAGAAGCATACATAAAGAGACTAGAAAATCTAGAATCAATTGCAGACTCATTTGATGGTGTTGAAAAATCATTTGCAATTCAAGCTGGACGTGAAGTTAGAATTATAGTAAAACCAGATAGAGTTTCAGATGACCAAATGATAGTTTTAGCTCGTGATGTTTCAAAACGTATAGAAGACGAAATGGACTATCCTGGACAAATAAAAGTAAACATTATAAGAGAAAAACGTGTTGTAGACTATGCAAAATAAAGAAAATAAAAAATTCCAGAATTATAATTTCTGGGATTTTTTTATTTACAATTATAAGTTTTTAGTATATAATACCCAAAAAAGAAAAAGATAAAATCTAGAACGGAGGAAAAATGTATTTCGATAAAAGAACTTTATATGTAATAATGGCAATAATGGTATTGTGGGGACTATCAAGTTACCTAACAAATATAAATGCTTTACTTGGACTACTATACACAATTCCGGGAGTATTAATTGCTATCACATTTCATGAATTTGCACATGCAAAAGTAGCAGATATGCTAGGAGATGACACACCAAGAAGAGAAGGAAGAATATCACTAAATCCGCTAGCACATATTGACCCAATAGGATTTATAATGTTATTATTTGCAGGATTTGGATGGGGAAAACCAGTAAATGTAAATCCAAGGAATTATAATAGAGATATAACAGTAGAAAAAGCAGATGCAATAGTATCTATTGCAGGACCTGCAATGAATATGATTTTAGCAATAGGATTTACTGTAATATATTTTATAATTTACAAATTTTGGGGAACACTAGTATTAACAAATAGAATATTAGGAATAATAATGCAAATGATAATGTGCACAATCACAATAAATATAGGACTTGGAATATTCAACTTAATTCCTTTACCACCACTTGATGGTTCAAAAGTAATAAAACCATTTTTAACCTATAATGCAAAACGATGGTTTGAAGACAATGAAAGAATTTTTTACATAATATTTGTTATATTATGGATAACAGGAATTGCAGGAACAATAATATCTCCAATTATAAATGTAGTATTTAAAGGGATATTCAATTTAGCAAGCATGATTTTTAAAGTATAAAAATAAAAGCTATAATTAACTTTCAATTACAATTATGTAAAGCAAAATAATAAGAAATAATTAAAAATTAAAGAACAAATTTATTGAAAAAAAATACAAGTTATGATACACTTTTAGATGTAAAGAAAAAGAGGTGACACAATGGTAAAAGGATATGCTAAATCCGATATAGGAAAAGCAAGAGATACAAACCAAGACAGTTACTACATTACAGATGACCAATTTTCCAATATACAACTCTATATATTAGCAGATGGAATGGGAGGATGTAATGCAGGAGAAATAGCAAGTAAACTCGCAGTTACATGTAGCAGAAGTTATATAGAAAATAATTTAAAAGATACACCAAAAGACAAAGAAAGTTTAATTCAGCTTATTCGGAAGCAGTGTAGAATATGCCAATATGGTTGTGTACGAAAAATCATTAGAAAATAAAGAATTTGAGGGAATGGGTACTACTTTAGAGGTATGTTTAATATATAATAGTAGAGCCTATATTGCACACATTGGTGATAGCAGAATTTATAGAATTCGTAAAGATATAATAAGGCAGCTAACACAAGACCACAGTTATGTACAAACACTAGTAAAAGAAGGAACAATTACAAAAGAAGAAGCCAAACATCATCCCAAAAAAAATATGCTTACAAAAGCATTAGGATGTAATGCCTTTGTTGAACCAGATGTAATGGTAAGAGGGTTCCAAAAAGAAGATACATTAGTAATATGTTCAGATGGTCTAACAAATATGGTAAGCAAAGAAGAAATATTTAATTTAGTAACAAACAATTTTGAAATAGCTCCAAAAGAATTAGTAGACTTAGCAAATCAAAATGGAGGAATAGATAATATAACAGTTATAACAGTAAAAAATCTATAAAATATAGATTTTACATTCAAAAGAAAGGAATGTTAAAAAATGGATTTAGAAGGAAGATTGTTAGGAAATAGATACGAAATCATAAAGAAAATAGGAAATGGCCGGAATGGCGACAGTATATAAGGCAAAATGCCATGTATTAAACAGATATGTGGCAGTAAAAATCTTAAGAGATGAATTTACAACAGACCAAGAGTTTATAAAAAGATTTGAGGTTGAGGCACAAGCAGCTGCAAGTATAATTCATCCAAATATCGTATCTGTATATGATGTTGGAAAAGATGGAGATTTATATTATATTGTAATGGAACTTGTACAAGGAAAAACTCTAAAAGAGATAATAGTAGAAGAAGGAGGACCACTTCCTTGGAAATGGTCTGTAAATATAGCAATCCAAATAGCCTCAGCCTTAGAAGTTGCACATAAAAACAATATAGTACATAGAGATATAAAACCACATAACATAATAATTACAGAAGATGGAGTTGCAAAAGTAACAGATTTTGGAATAGCAAAAGCAGTTTCAAATTCAACAATAACTGCATTTGGAACAACAATTGGTTCAGTACATTATTTTTCACCAGAACATGCAAGAGGAGGATATACAGATAGTAAGTCGGATCTTTATTCATTAGGTGTTGTAATGTATGAAATGCTTACAGGAAAAGTACCTTTTGATGCAGATACACCAGTATCTGTTGCATTAAAACATATGCAGGAAGAACCAATTCCACCAAAAAGCTTAAATGAAAAAATACCACAATCTGTAAATGACATAATTTTAAAAGCAATGAGAAAAGATACAAATTTACGTTATCAAACTGCCACATTAATGCTTACAGACTTAAAAAGAGCATTAAAAGATCCAGATGGTGATTTTGTTGATAACCAAGATTATGAAGACGCAATGCCAACTCAAAAAATATCATTAAAAGATATTGATGAAGAAGCTAAAAAATCTGAAAATAGAAATAAAAAGAAACAAAACAAATTTGTGAATTTTATAAAAAATCATAGAGGATTATCAATATTTATTGGTTTAATATTATTATTTGCCATAAGTTTAGGTGGAACAATAGCATATTCAAAAATAACAAATCCAAAAGAAGTATTATTGCCAAATTTAGTGGGTATAAGTGAAGATGATGCAAAAAAACAATTAGAAGATTTAGGACTAAAACTAGAAGTAAGTTCAGAAGAATTTAATAGTGATTATGCAGAAGGGTATATAATTTCACAAGACCCATTATATAGTGATAATTACAATATAAAAATGGGAACAACAATAAAAGTAGTAGTAAGTAAAGGAATTGAAGAATCAACTGTACCAGATTTAAAAGGAAAAAGCCAAGAAGATGCAATTAAGCTATTAGAAGATGCAAATTTAAAATACCAAATAGTTGAAGAAGAAAGCAAAAAAATCGAGGCAGGATATGTTATAAGTCAAGAAACAGATGCAAATAAAAAGGTAAATGCAGGTGATACTGTAATTATACATGTAAGTACAGGTGTTAAGAAATCATCAGTTCCATCTGTTATAGGAAAATCTGAAGATGAGGCTAAAAAAGCTTTAACAGATTTAGGACTAAAAGTTACAGTTGCAAATGATGAGGATTCATCTAAGGAAAACGGAGTTGTTTTGAAACAAAGTGTTGATGCAGGAAAAGAAGTTGAGCAGGGAAGTTCTATTACAATTACTGTAAATAAATTAACAGAAACTAAGTCTGCAAATCTTACTGTAAATGTTAAATCTTTATTAGGTGGAAAAGTCGAATATGAAGGTACAAATACAACAAACACAAGTAATGAAACAAGTTCAAGTAAACCAACTGTTAAAGACGTAAAAC
Source organism: uncultured Clostridia bacterium (assembly GCA_934168355.1). Lineage (GTDB taxonomy): Bacteria > Bacillota > Clostridia > TANB77 > CAG-508 > CAG-269. The sequence goes on along the minus strand of CAKPNI010000024.1, from coordinate 8,862 downwards.
TAAGAATAGTTGTAATAAATTCTGATAAGTCAGAAGATACAGTGTATAACGAGAAAATAGACCCAACTACAACAAATCTATATCAATCTATATCTGGAAAAGGAACTGTACAGGTTAAAGTATATATAGATGATGTGTTAAAATCAACAAAGGATGTAAATTTAAATAATACAGATAAAGTTACAATAGAGTAATAAAAAAATCCTGATAAAAAATCTTTATCAGGATTTTTAAAATAAAGGAGGAAATTTTAATGTACGAAGTATCAACATCAATATTAAATGCGGAAAAAGGAAAAGAAGCGGAAGTGATATTGGCTTTAGAAAAAGCAAGAACAGATTACATACACATAGACGTAATGGATGGAGAATTTGTGGAAAAAAATACATATCAAAAAATGCTAGAATTATCATCTTATGTAAGGAGAATTTCAAATATGCCATTAGATGTGCATTTGATGGTAAAAGATGTAGAAACTGCAATTAATGTATTTGCACCAGTTGAGGCGAATTTAATGACTTTTCATTTAGAGGCTTGCAAAGATGAGGAAGAAGTTTTTAAGTTTATAAATATGATTAAAGATAACCATTCTAGGGTTGGAATTGCGGTTAAGCCTGATACTAAAATAGAGGAGATTTATAAGTTTTTACCTTTTATTCATGTGGTTTTGGTTATGACGGTTGAACCGGGAAAAGGTGGACAAACTTTGATTTCTGATATGGTTGATAAGATTGGAACTTTGAAAAATCATATAGATGAAAATAATTTGGATACTGTAATTGAAGTTGATGGTGGTATTAATTTGGCAACTTGCGAGAGAGTAAAGGAAGCTGGAGCAAGTATGTTGGTTGCTGGAACTGCTATTTTGATGGCTAAGGATTATGGGGATATTATTGAGGATTTAAAGGAGATTTAATACTATGGTAGATGAAAAGTATAGAATGCAAATAGCATGTAAACAAGTATATACTATATTAAATCTTTATAATAGAGAACTATTATGTCTAATTTTGCCAAAAGAGGTTTTGGAAAAATTAAAAGAAAATTCAGCAAAAGATTATGACTATAATATTAACCCAAATACATTTAGTTCGGATGATATAACTGATGAAGCTTCTGCTATACTTTTAATAATATTTGACAAATATTTTGCAAATCAAACTCAAAAGGATAAAATAAGTAGATTTTTAAATATACATAATAGTGAAAAATTTAATTATGATTTATTATTTAAAAAGAAAAATCATAATATATCTAATAGTAGTGATTTAGTTGTTTATGAGGAAAAAAATACAATAAAAAGTTTAATAATAAAAATAAAGTTAATATTTCAAAAGAGGAAAAAAAATGGAAGAAAAATTTAAAATAAATAGGAAAAAAATAGAAGAACTAGTTAATCAATATGAAATAGATATAAAGGGAAAAAATGAAGAGAAAAAAGCAAAAATAAAAGAAAATTATGTAAAATTAGTTATAGATTGCTTAGGAACAAACGCTTTAAAAGAAGCAATTCAACATGAGCCTATAAGAAGAGATGCAATAAGCATATTAGAAAGAAGAAAAATAAGTGAATATTATTCGAATGAAGAGTGTTTGCAAATGATAGAAGGGCTTTCTAATTATGAAATAGTTGGTGACTGGCAATATTTTAGAACAGTTGAACCTGAATATTTGTTTAAATTGTCGAAAGACATGCAAGAAATATTTGCAAAAAACTTTGCAATAGGAAACAATGATGCTAAAGAATGTTTATTAAAGTTATGGAAAGAAAATATTAAAACTATGGGAACTGATATTAAAAGAAAATATGCTCCTGGATCTACTAATTCCATAACAATACAATGTGATGTCAATGAAATGAGATTTATGCTTGAAACATTGCGGAAAAATGATACCTGAAAAAGATGTTTTTATGTTTCATGGGGTAGATGGATTTACTGGTAATTGCATTATAGTTTGTTATTCAATCAATCCAGATATATTTAAATTTATTGGTAATTCAGCAACATTTATTAGAGAGGCAAAGGAAAAACATCAAGTAATTGAAAGTGATGAAGTAATAGCAAACAATTATTGGGAAAAGAAATCAATTGAAGCCAAAAAATATGAAATGCCAACACTAGCATATCTTTCAGGTAGCAGGATTAAACTTCCAAAGAGATATAATGAATATTTAAGAATGTTATCGGATTCGGTTGGTAATACCGAATTTACTAATAAGATAAAAAAATCTATAATAAATGCAAAAAAATCGGTAGTATGTAAAGTTAAGAACTTTTTTGGTAATAATAAAGAAATGGATAATGAAAGGAAGAGATAAATTATGGATATGTATCAAAAAAGAAAAATAAGACAAGAAAAAGTAAAAAATGAAAATAAAGAAGAAAATAGTAAATCTAATATCAACTGGTACCCCGGCCACATGGCTAAAACCAAAAAACAAATAACAGAAGACTTAAAACTAATAGATGTAGTAATAGAAATACTAGATAGTAGAATACCAATATCAAGCAGAAATCCAGACATAGCAAAATTAACACAAAGCAAAGATAAAATTATAATTTTAAACAAAAGTGACTTAGCAGACCAAAAGCAAAACGAGTTATGGGTAAAATATTTCAAAGAAAAAGGACAAACAGCAATACTTGCAAATTGCAATGAAGGAAAAGGAATAAATGAAATATTAAGAGCAGTAGAAAAAATAAAGCAAACAGAAATGGAACAATATGCTGAAAAAGGCAGAACAGGAAGAAAAATAAGAGCAATGGTACTAGGAATTCCAAATGTGCGGAAAATCATCATTTATAAATAGGGTTGCAAAAAACAGTAGATTAGAAGTGGGAAATAAACCCGGAGTAACCAAAAAGAAACAATGGATAAGAGTAAATGAAAAAATCGAATTGCTAGATACACCGGGAGTATTATGGCCAAAATTCGAAAGTGAGAAAGTAGCCTTAAATTTATCATTTACAGGAACAATAAAAGATGATGTATTAGAAAAAACAGAAGTAGCATATCAATTATTAAAACTTTTATTAGAAGAATATAGAAAAAATGTTGCAGATAGATATAAAATATCAGAAGAATATATCGAACAAACATTAAGGAAGCCAGAGCCAGAAAACTTTAATATATATGAAATTATGCAACAAATAGGCAAAAAAAGAGGATGCATAATATCTGGTGGAGAAATAGATGACGAAAAAACTGCAAAAATAATTTTAGATGATTTTAGAAGTGGAAAATTAGGAAATATAACACTCGAAAAAGCAGAAAGGATGTAGAATTTGAATATAGAAGAATTTATACCAATAAAAAAAGATGAATCGGAAATAAATCAAATGTCACCTCTTGTATGGGCATATGTGGGGGATTGTGTGTATGAGTTGTATATTAGGACATACCTTGTAGATAATACAAGTTTAAAGCCACATAAATTACATATTGAGTCTATAAAATATGTAAAAGCAGGTGCACAAGCTAAATTTTTAGAGGAATTTTTTGATGATCTAACAGATGATGAAAAAGATATTGTAAGAAGAGGAAGAAATGCTAACAATCATCATTTACCTAAAAATTCAAATGTACAAGAATATATGTATTCTACAGCTTTTGAAGGACTAATTGGATATCTATATTTATCTAAGAAGTATGCTCGAGTTAAGGAGATTATTGAGAAGTTTGTTTTGAAGTTAGGAAAGTAGTAGAAAATTTCGTATTGGGGACGGTTCTTGCAGCTCAAAAGAACCGTCCCTAATACAAAATTTTGCATAAACTAAGGATAAAATAATACAATTATATTAATAATAGTATTAGGAGGAAAACAATGAAATACAAATATTTAGTTTTAGGCGGAGACTTAAGAAATGTAAAACTTGCAGGAATGCTTGCAGATGATGGAAACAAAGTATATTCATTCGGGCAAGATAGATCTGATGAAGTCTTAGATGATGGAAGAATCGAAAAATGTGCATATATAAAGACAGCAATTGATAAAGCACAAATTATCATAGCACCTGTGCCTTTTGCGAGTAATGATGAATTTATAAATACACCTTTTTCGCATGACAAAATTAAGATAGACGATTTAATGAAAGCCAACAAAAGCAAAATCCTTATTAGTGGAAGTATAAAAGAAAGTTTAAAAAAGCAACTTGACGAAAAATACCTAGAAGTTATTGACATTATGAAAAGAGATGACTTAGCTATTTTAAATACAATTGCAACAGCTGAAGGAACAATAGAAGTGGCAATTAAAAATACCGATAAAATTTTACAAGGAAGTAGAGTTTTAATTTTAGGATTTGGAAGAGTTGGAAAAATAGTTGCAAATAAATTTAGTAAAATGTCAGCTATAGTTACATGTGCTGCCAGAAAAGTGTCAGATTTAGCTTGGATAAAGGCTTATGGGTATAATAGCTTAAATATTAATGATATGCTATATGACTTAAAGGAATTTGATATTATTATAAATACTGTTCCTCAAACTATTTTAAAAGAAAAGGAATTAAAACATGTGGATTCTGAGGCTTTACTTATTGATTTGGCATCAAGTCCGGGTGGAATTGATGGAAAAATGGCTACAAGTATGGGACTTAATTTTATATGGGCTTTGGCACTTCCGGGTAGAATTGCGCCAAGTTCTTCTGCTAAGTTTATTAAAGATACTGTTTATAACATACTTGATGAAAGGTCGAAAAATGTCGAATGACGCGATGAAAATTGGAAAAAATTTCCAAAAATATATAGACAAATTTGCCTAAAAGTTGTAAAATACAAAATGTAAAAGTTGCAACAAAAAAATAAAATTATAGGAGGCAAAGAAGAATGGAAGTTCTTAAAATTTCATCAAAATCAAACCCAAATTCAGTAGCAGGAGCTATTGCAGGTTTGATAAAAGAATCACAAAAAGCAGAAATGCAAGCAATCGGAGCAGGAGCTCTAAACCAAGCAGTAAAGGCAGTAGCAATTGCAAGAGGATTTGTAGCACCAGCGGGAGTTGATCTTGTTTGCATACCAGCATTCGCAGAAGTTGAAGTAGAAGGAGAAGATAGAACTGGTATTAAACTTATTGTGGAGTCTAGAAAGTAAATTATTTTTTATGGAATTATTATGAAGTGTTTAGAAGCATGAGTCTTAGAAGAGATTGATGCTTCTTTTTTTTGCAGGTAGTCTGTATTTAGAGTAGAATATACGAAAATTTAAGTATTTCGACAAAATTCCCCTTGACATTCGATGAAATTACTATATAATACAAATATAGTTTTTAATTTAAAGAGAGTAGAAGAGGTGCATATGAAAAATAACATTTTTGGATACTTATTTGTTGTGTTTATTATTGCTATAATGGGATTTGCGATATATAGGGTTAAAATACAAAATGGTGATAAAAATGCTGAAGCAGGTAGCAGTGGAACTGTTGGAAGTCAGGAAGTGCAAAAAGGGACAGAGATGACTCTTGCAATATCAGAGTTTGATAGTATTAATCCAATAATTACTTCAAATAAAAAAGTTCAGGATATTGATAGATTGATTTATGAGCCACTTGTAAATATCACTGAAGATTATAATATCGAATATACTTTAGCTCAAGAATGTGGAAAAAATTCTAATAATATTTATATAATAAAATTAAGACAAGGTGTTAAATGGTCAGATGGAAGCAAGTTTACGAGTGATGATGTAAAATATACAATTGATAAGCTAAAAGAAAGCGGAAATTCCGTTTATGCTTCAAATGTAAGTTCTATTAAAGAGGTTGATATAATAGATAATTATACCTTAAGAGTTATATTATCACAAGATGTAAACAATTTTGAGTATTATTTGAATTTCCCAATTTTGAGTAGTAGTTATTATTTAGATACAGATTTTTGGAATACAGAGAAAAATAAAGCTCCAATTACTACTGGTCAATATAAAATTGCAGAGGTAAATAATAATACAATTGTATTAGAAAAAAATCAAAATTGGTGGAATGCCAAAAAAGATACAACTATAATTGATAAAATTACTATAAATCTATATTCAACTGCAGCAGAGCTTTATAATGCTTTTAAGATGGGGAGTATTGATTTAATATCAACAGAAAACGGTTCATATCAAGATTATATAGGAACTATTGGATATGATGTATCAGAAATTGAGGGAAGAGATTTCGTATTTTTAGCATTAAACACTCAAAGCCCAAATTTATCAGATGTAAATGTTAGAAAAGCCATAAGAGCAGCTTTAGATAAGGATAGAGTTATTTCAAATTCTTATGGAAACATGTATAAACAGACTAATTTTCCATTGAATACCGGAAGTTATTTGATAAATAGGCAAGATGAAAATTTTTATAATTTAGATGAAACAAATAATTTGTTAACTTCATCAGGTTGGGAACTTAAAAATGGTGTTTGGCAAAAAATAGAAAATTATAGAGCAAAAGCTTTAGAAATGAATTTAGTTGTAAGAGCGAGTAATGCAGTAAGATGCAGAGCAGCAGAAGATATAAAAAATCAGCTACAAGAACAAGGTATCCTAGTAAATATAATATATGCAGATGATTCTAGTTATAATTCATATCTAAATAATATAAATTATGATATGATGCTTGGAAGCATAAAACAACCGATAGCGCCAGATTTAACAACTTATTTTGGCTATAACAATTTAGCAAAATTTAGTAATTCAGAAGTAGATGACATAATGAATGTAGCAAAAAATTCAACAGATAGTAATGAATTAAAATCAAAATACCAAAGATTATATGAAATTTATAATGATGAAGTTCCTTATATTGGGATTGCAAGAAACAAGATTGTGGCAGTAAAAAATACTGAACTTGTAGGAGACATAAAAGCAAATTGGTATAATATGTTTTACAATATAAAAGAATGGTATACATCAAAATAAATTTTTTTGAATAAAAGTATTGACAAAAAAATGTTTGCCGTATATAATGACCATAGCAAACAAAAGTTTACAAATTTAAGGAGGAACAATAAATGGCAGAAAATAGTGAAAGAAAAAAAGCTTTAGATGTAGCATTAAGCCAAATAGAAAAACAATTTGGAAAAGGCTCTGTAATGAGGCTTGGAGATTATAAAGCAATGGAAATAGAATCAATTCCAACAGGTTCTTTAAGCCTAGACATAGCTTTAGGAATAGGAGGATTACCAAGAGGAAGAATAATAGAAATATATGGACCTGAATCATCAGGAAAAACAACACTAGCATTATCAGTAGTAGCAGAAGCACAAAAACTAGGAGGAGAAGCCGCATTTATAGATGCAGAACATGCTTTAGACCCAGTACATGCTAAAAAATTAGGTGTAGATATAGATAACTTAATAGTATCACAACCAGATACAGGAGAACAAGCACTAGAAATAACAGAAAGTTTGGTAAGAAGTGGAGCAATAGATGTAGTAGTAGTAGACTCAGTAGCAGCCCTAGTTCCAAAAGCAGAAATAGATGGAGACATGGGAGACTCACATATGGGACTTCAAGCAAGACTTATGTCACAAGCACTTCGTAAACTAGCAGGAGCAATAAACAAATCAAAAACAGTACTAATATTCATAAACCAATTAAGAGAAAAAATAGGAGTAATGTTTGGAAACCCAGAAACAACAACAGGTGGACGTGCACTAAAATTCTATTCATCTGTAAGATTAGATATAAGAAGAATAGAACAAATAAAACAAAATGGAGAAGTAACAGGACATAGAGTAAGAGTAAAAGTTGTAAAAAATAAAGTTGCACCACCATTTAGAGAAGCAGAATTCGACTTAGTTTACAATGAAGGAATATCTAAAGTAGGAAATATAGTAGATATGGCAGTAAATCTAGACATAATAGTAAAAAGTGGTTCATGGTTTAGCTATAAAGGTGAAAAACTTTGCCAAGGTAGAGAAAATGTTAAAAAGTATTTAACAGATAATCCAGATATGATGGCCGAAATCGAAAAGAAAGTAAGAGATAATTTCGAAAAAGCATTTGAACAAAGCTTAGGTGAAGAAATACCTGAAGATGATGACGATGATGTAGAAGAATAAAATTAAAAATACCTATTGCAAAAACAAAAAAAATGTGCTAATATATAAAACATAAAAATAAAACATAAAAATAAAACAAAAACAAAATTAAGGACACAATAAATAATATAATATCTTCCAGAGAGCTTTGCAAAAGCTGAAAGCAAAGTAAGTAAAAATTATTTTGGCAAAAGCCATAAGGCAACAAAATGTCTTAATTATCACCTTAATAGTTGCATAGCAGAAATAATAGTAAGTTATGCCGTAATTCTTGCGTTAAAAGAAAACAAAGAGAGTAACAAAAATAAATAATATATAAAAGGTTACTAACTTAGGTGGTACCGCGGAAACAATCCATTTCGTCCTAATCAAGGAGAATGGATTGTTTTTTATTTTATTAAAATGTTCACGAAAGAACCGGTCCCAAAAGAACATGTTCGCAAAAGAACCGGTCCAAAAAGAACATGTTCACAAAAGAACCGGTCCCAAACGAACAAGTAGGAGGTAGAGATATGAACGAACTAAAAATTAACGGAATTTACAAACACTTCAAAGGCGACTACTACTTAGTAGAAGGAATAGCAAAATATTCTGAAACAAAAGAAGAAATGGTACTATACAGAAAATTATATGAAGATGGCGGCTTATGGGTAAGACCAAAAGAAATGTTTTTATCAGAAGTAGACCATGAAAAATATCCAAATGTTAAGCAAAAATACAGATTTGAATTACAAAACATAGAAAGTGTAGCAAAAAATTTTAAAAAATAAAAAAGGAGTGAAAGGATATGTACAAAAAAGTAGAATTACCAAAAGAAGGCTATGTAGGTATGGAAAAA
>CAKPNI010000023.1 GCA_934168355.1 uncultured Clostridia bacterium | reverse complement strand
GGTTTCAGCGTTTATTATCTTTTGCATTTTTATACCTCTTTTTTTGTTTTATTTTATGACAGTATTCTATACTATTTTATTTAGTTTGACAAGAGATTTTTTCATATTTATATATTTTTTCTCATATATGAATGTAATGTGAGAAATTTCTCATTCTCATGTCTTAACTCAACTTTTTGAGTAATTGATTATTCGTCATTTAAAAGACCTCCTGGTTAATATATTTGCAACCTTAGGTTACATAATTATATCATACAGAAGGTTTTCTATTTTTTCAATATTATTTCTTTATTAATTCCATTGCGACGAAGGAGCAATTTAGTACAATATTAAAAGCACAATAGAAAATTCCTATCATATGAAAAAGACAGTTTATTTACTGTCTTTTTATTGTATAATATTATATATTTTTTTTTGATTTTTTTCAAGCTAGGATGGGTGGTCAAAAATTCACTCTAACTTATTCCCAATATAATACCGGATATAAAAAACCTTCCTTCATTTTGTATTTTGAACTATTATTTACAATCTCTAAAATACTAGGCATATTTTCTGCATCTAAAAATTCTGCATCTATAGTAATATCTTCATATGTTTTTCCTGCTGCAGGATACTCTATTGAATATTTGCAATTATTCACATAACATTTAGCGTTAGAATACCCATACGTACCTACAATACCTCCTATTACGCCTTCTTTTTGCAAATTAATTTTTCCATTATTATAACACATATTAATTTCACCTGATGAACTTTGAGAAATAAATCCCACAATTCCTCCATAATTTTGTATTGTATTTCCAGTTGTATTTCCAATGTTATAACAATTAACTATATTAGTAGTTCCATCCGAATCTCCTGCTATGCCTCCAATCGAATACACAGTATCACCTTTAACATCAATGTTACCAGAATTATAGCAGTAAGTAATTTGTGAATATTGCTGTTCAGTTTCTCCTACTATACCTCCCACTCTAACTCCGCCGGCATTATTTTCTATAATAATATTTCCTATATTATATGAATAATTTACTTTTCCGCTGTAATAATTATGTCCTATTATTCCTCCTATATCCGTGAAAGTATCTCCTTTTGCTCTCAAGGTTCCCTTATTAGCACAATCTAATATTGTTCTTGTTCCTGAACCTGTATTTCCATAATCATAACTACTTCCTACTATTCCTCCCAAAGCAACTGAATTTGCTTCAGCATATATTTCACATTCATTTGCACATTTCTTTACTGTTGCATATTTTATTGCACCAGCTATACCTCCTATATAAGCATTTGAATTATAGTTAGTTCCTGTATTAATAACTGAAATATTTCCGGAAATAGTTAATTCTTCAATTGTTCCTCTACTATATGAAAAAAGCCCTGCGTATATGGTTCCATTTACCTCTTTGTTAATATTAATATATATATTGGATATCTTTTTTCCATTTCCTTGAAAAGTTCCTGCAAAAGCATTTTCATAATTAGTACCAATAGGTATAAATCCACTCCCTGTTGTTACCTCTTTTTTTATGCTTTCTGCTATTCCATCACTATTGATGTCACCATTATTTTCGAATTCTGTATAAACTTTATTATAATTTACATACGAATTAAATGAATCAAAATTCAAATTTTTTTCTAGCCTTACATATTTTCCACTATAATTATTTCCATTTCTAACTTCCTGTGAAAACTTAACTAAATCTTCTATACTTTCTATTTTATATGGATTCGAACTTGTTCCATTCCCTGCTAATATACCAGGTGTTTCATCTTCAACTTTTTCCGTAGTATCTACATATTCTTCTGTATTTCCATCTTCTGAAATTAGTATATCATATCCATCTACATTTACTATCGCTGGTAATTCTTTTATTCGATTAGTTTCATCACTGGATATTTCTTCATTATTATATGTTAAATTTTCTATATTTCTTAAATTATCATTTAAATTATTCATTTCTATATTTCCATCTGTTCCTCTACTCCCTGCTACTGCTAATCCCACTTGCTCTTCTGCATTTGCTTTTTTTGTATTTTCACTAGCTTCAGTTGCCTTTGTTAAAATCCCATTATCACCAGTTAATGTTGCAATCGTTACTCCTGCTAAAATCAATAGCACAATTATAGTTACTACTAACGCTACTAATGTTATTCCTTTGTTTCTTTTGAATTTTTGTTCTAAATTCATTTCTTTTCCTCCTTTTCCTTTTTAGGTATTTCATGCAAATTATAAACGCCAAAAGCAAGCCAAACAGACCTATTGCTTTATAGGTTTATTGGGCTTGCTTCTTTTATTTATTTTATTTTTTGTAGAATTACCCGTGTGTGTGTGTGTGTGTGTGTGTGTGTACTCCTGCAAGGGTTTCAGCGTTTATTATCTTTTGCATTTTTTATACCTCTTTTTTTGTTTTATTTTATGATAATATTCTATACTATTTTATTTAGTTTGACAAGAGTTTTTTCACATTTATATATTTTTTACACATACTCCAATCTGGATAATCCACTAACTCCACTTTTTCCTTTTTTACCGGATGAACAAATTCTACACTATATGCCCACAATCTAATTTGTTTACCTTTTCCTCTAAATCCATATTTTTGATCTCCAAATAAACTATGACCACAGTTTGCCATTTGCACTCTAATTTGATGATGTCTTCCGGGTATGTAAATTAATTTTTACTAAACTTAAATTTCTTTTGTCATCATAATTCAAAACTTCGTAATCTAATTTTGCAAGTTTAGAATTTTTTTTCTCTTTGCTTACAACTTTGCTTATGTTGTTTCTTTCATCTTTATATAAATAATCTTCTAAACTTCCTTTTTTGTTTTCAAATTTTCCATCTACAACTGCTAAATATTTTTTCTTAAAAGTTTTGTTTCTAATTTGTTCACTAAGTCTTGATGCTGCTTTAGATGTTCTTGCAAATACCATAATTCCGCCAACAGGCCTGTCTAATCTATGAACCAGACCAATATACACTTCACCAGGTTTATTATATTTTTCTTTAACATATTGTTTTACAAGTGTTAGCATATCTATATCTCCAGTTTTATCTGCCTGTGATGGAATATTGGGCTCTTTTTCTACAACTATTATGTGATTGTCTTCATATAATACCTTCATTTTCTAATCTTCCCATCTTCCATATATTCCGCAAGGTAAAATTAGTTTTGAGTTTTCCATTGGCAAACCAATTTCGCCTGCTTCAATCTTACCTTTATGTTCTTTATTTACTGTTAAATTTAAAATATTTGCTAAAACTGTACTTGATATTCCAGTTGTATATGAATTTATCAAGAAAAATAATGGTTTATCTGATAATACTTTTGTACATAATTCTACTAATTCGTAAATATTGTTTTCAAATTGCCAAACCTCTCCTTTTGCTCCTCTTCCATATGATGGTGGATCCATTATAATTGCATCATACTTGTTTCCTCTTCTTATTTCTCTTGCAACAAATTTATTTACATCATCTATTATATATCTTACTTTTTTCTCGTTTAATTTCGAACTTGCTACATTTTCTTTTGCCCAAGATACCATTCCTTTTGAGCTATCCACATGGCATACTGTTGCTCCTGCTGATAAACAGGCAACTGTTGCTCCACCTGTATATGCAAATAAATTTAACACTTTTATTTCTCTTTTGGCTGATTTTATTTTATTTATCATCCAATCCCAATTAACTGCTTGTTCTGGGAATAATCCAGTATGTTTAAATCCCATTGGCTTAATATTGAATGTTAAATTTTTATATTTTATTTGCCAATTTGCTGGTAATTTTTTGTTATACTTCCAAGCTCCTCCTCCAGTTTTACTTCTTGAATATATAGCATCTACTTTTTTCCATTTTTCTGGATAACTTGAATTTTTCCATATTATTTGAGGATCTGGTCTTGAAAGTATAATATTTCCCCATTTTTCTAATTTTTGACCATCTGCCATATCTATTATTTTATAATCTTTCCAATCATTTGCTACTATCATTATTATTTCTCCTTTTCCGTATCTATTTTACTATAATTTTTTATTTTTTTCAACTGCCAAAAAAATGGGATAGTTCTTAAACCTATCCCAATCTTAATTTTTCCATAATACATATAAATTTATAAATAAGACATATATTTGTAATTACACACATCATTACTATTGCAAGAACGATAGATAAAAATTTGTGTTCTATGATTTTATTTATAATTTTGCTTGTCCAACTTTCTGTTTTCTCTTTCTTTTTTTCAAGAAATGGTGTGTAACCTACCTTAAAAAAAACGTTTTCTTTCATATACATCCTCCTTAATATATGTATATGAAAGAAAACTTAATTTTAGAACTTAAAATTTAAATTCATTATTTAGCACCTTGCGATTGTTTTAAATATTTTAAAACCTCATACTCATTTCCTCTATATGTCATCCAATATGTTTCTTGACCTTCTGAAACTTTAATATAGATTTCATCAAATAAGAAATTGAGTATTGAGTCATTTCCATTAATGTCCATAAATGCATATTTTCCATATTCATCACTTACAGCAATTACATTATAATCTGGTATTTCTAGTAATGGATATATGTTGTTACTACTTTTTACACTTGCACATCCTACATTTTCATATTTAAATCCATCTGATATTTTCTTTCCTGTTATATCGAAAAATGCCCATTTGTCTTCTTGCATTACAGGTATTAATTTGTTTAAAAGTATGTATCCATTTTTTATACCACTATAAGAAAAGTTTGAAACATCTATTCCAATTTGTTCATATTCTGGATGTATGATAATTTTTCCATTTTCATCTACTACTCCATACATGTTGTTCGTTTCAACCATATATAGTTTAGAATCTTGCCCCATTGATGTTATTTTATCATATACCAAATCGATTTTTCTTTTTCCATCTTTTGTAAATAGACCTACTTTTCCATTACTTTCAACTAAAAATGTTGATGAATCACTTAAATAATTTATGTCATCATATTGTGGCTCTAGTACAAATGAATTAAAATCACTTGTTTTTATAATTCCATATTTTTTATTTGATGCTTCGACTATTAATAATCCTTCGAAAATTGATTTGTTATTCGAGTATTTATCACTTATTTCTAATTCTCCATAATTGGCTATCGATTTTTTACCTAGAGTTGCTGTATTTTTTTGTATTATATAATCTAAAGTGTATATTGTTATAATCTTTTTATTTTCATCATAGGAAAAATTGACATTATATCCTTTTTCTATTCCATCAACAGATGTGTAAAGTGTTCCATTACTTTCAAACACATCTCTATCTATTATGCATTCTTCATATTCATATTCATCTTTTTCCTCTTGTAGATTTGTTTTATATATTATCTTAGATTTTTTTGTATACATCGCCACTTCATATTTGTCCCTATATACATAACATTTATTCTCGTCTTCTGTTTTAGGGTTATAATCTCCTTTAAATGTTTGATAACCAAAATCAGTATTTACTGCATTTAAATATGTTGCGAAATCTCTTATCGGAATATAAATTTGTGTTTCTCCATTTTCATCTGTCGAAAAGTCTAAAATTTTATCAAATCCATTTACTTTTACTCCATCAATATATGTTGTAATTCGAGTTGGATTATACATTCTATATACTATTAATCCAATTATTCCCGAGCATAATACTAACAATATAATTATAGATATGACTATTATACGTTGAACTTTTCTATTCTTTATTTTTTGAGCTTCTAAATCTTCTTCATCAATTAATCTCATTTAATCCCTCCTAAATTATTTCCGTATATCCGTATTTTTTATAGAATTCTTTTCTGAATGCCAATAAATTATCATGCTCTATTTCTATTCTAACCCTTTCCATTAATTTAGTCAAGAATCTTAAATTATGAAGTGATAATAATCTCATTCCAAGTATTTCATTTGTTTTTATTAAGTGTCTTAAATATGCTCTTGTATAGTTTCTACATGTATAACAATCACATTCATCATCTAGTTTATTCCAATCTCTTGCAAAATTTTGATTTCTTATTACTAGTTTTCCCTTTGAAGTCATAGCTGTTCCGTGTCTTGCAAGTCTTGTTGGAAGCACACAGTCACACATATCAATTCCTGCTAGAGATGCTTCTATTAAATAATCTGGTGTTCCTACTCCCATTAAATATCTTGGTTTATTTTCTGGCATTAGAGGAGTTGTATATCTTAATATATCTAAAAATTCTTCTTTTGGCTCTCCAACACTTATTCCTCCAATTGCATATCCCGGAAAATCTAGTGATATTAAATCTTTTGCAGATTGCTCTCTTAAATCTTTATAAAATCCACCTTGTATAATTCCAAATAGCCCTTGGTTTTCAGTAGTATGAGCTTCTTTACATCTTGCAGCCCATCTTGTTGTTCTTTCCATAGAATTTTTTGTATACTTGTAATCTGATGGATATGGACAACATTCGTCAAATGCCATTATTATATCAGCACCTAATGCTTCTTCTATTTCCATTACTTTTTCAGGTGTAAAGATATGTTTGCTTCCATCTAAGTGTGAATTAAAAATTACACCCTCTTCTGTAATTTTTCTTAGTCCACTTAAACTAAATACTTGGAATCCTCCACTATCTGTTAAAATTGGCCTGTCCCAATTCATAAATTTATGAAGTCCACCTGCTTCTTTTACTATGTCATGGCCCGGTCTTAAATATAAATGATATGTATTTGATAATATTATTTGTGCTTTTACGTCATTTTTTAATTCTTCTGGAGACATTGCTTTTACTGTTGCAAGCGTCCCTACTGGCATAAAAATTGGAGTTTGTATATCTCCATGTGGAGTATGTACAACTCCTCTCCTTGCTCCTGAATTTTTGTCTATATGTAATAGTTCATATGTTATTGCTGGCATAAAATTCTCCTTTCAATTTTTTTCGTATTGGGACCGTTTCCTTTCGCAAAAAGATCGTTTCTTTTTCCATTGGGACCGTTTCTTTTCGCGAAATGATCGTTTCTTTTCGCGAAAAGAAACGGTCCCAATGAGAAAAAATCCTATTCTCACTTCTTCGCAAGTTCTCTCAATCCTGCTTTTATAATCTCCTCTAAACTCATGTTATCCTTATCAATCTTATCCATTGCTTTTTCAATTTCTCTACTTGTATATCCCAAAACTTGAAGAGCAGTAAAAGCTTCTTCTTCCTTGCTATCTTTTTCAATTGCTTTTCTAATTTCAATTTTCTTATCTCCGATAGAATTTGCCGCAATTGACAATTCTTCTATTTGCTGTTCCTTTTTTAGTTTATCCTTAAGTTCCAAAACAATCCTTTGAGCTGTTTTAGGACCTATTCCCGGAAGTTTTTTTAATGTATTTATATCATTTGAAATTATTGAAATTGCAAAATCTGATGGCTCTATTGTTCCAAGCATATTTATAGCTGTCTTTGCACCTACTCCACTTACTGATATTAACAATTCAAATAATCGTAATTCTTCTGGTGTATTAAAACCAAATATACTTATATCATCTTCCATTACTCTGTAATATGTATGAACTTTTACAATATCACCTATTTTTCCTATATTTTCCATTGCAATTTCAGACATAAATACTTTATAGCCAAGACCACCTACATCAATAACCACATATCCTCTTGCTTTTGTAACTAATTCTCCTTTTATGTATGCTAACATGTTTCCTCCGTTTTTACCATTTGATTTCTTTTATTCTTTTTATTGCTTCAATTGAGTTTTCTTGTGTTCCAAATGCTGTTAATCTAAAATATCCCTCTCCTGATGGTCCAAATCCGCTTCCCGGTGTTCCTACAACATTTGCTTCTTCTAATAATTTGTCAAAGAAGTCCCAAGATTTCATGTTATTTGGTGTTTTAAGCCAAATATATGGTGAATTAACTCCTCCAAATACCTCAAATCCAGCTTCTTGTAAGCCATTCTTTATTATTTTGGCATTATCTTGATAATATTTTATATTTTCTAAAATTTGTTTTCTTCCATCTTCTGAATATGTAGCTTCAGCTGCTCTTTGTACTACATAGGAAACTCCATTGAATTTTGTTGTTGTTCTTCTGTTCCATAATTTATTTAAAGAAACTTTTTCTCCATTCTTCGTATATCCAAATACAGTTTTTGGAACTACTGCATATGCACATCTTACCCCTGTAAATCCTGCAGTTTTTGAGAAGCTTCTAAATTCTATTGCAACATCTTTTGCACCCTCTATTTCATAAATACTATGTGGTATATCATCTTCTGTTATAAATACTTCATATGCTGCATCAAATAAAATAATTGCTTTATTTTCTTTTGCATAGTCTACGAATTTTTTTAGTTCTTCTTTTTTCAAAACTGTTCCTGTTGGATTGTTTGGGAAACATAAATAAATCATGTCTACTGGTTCCTTTGGAAGTTCTGGTACAAAGTTATTTTCTTTTGTAACTGGCATATATACTATGTTTTCATACATTCCATTTTCTTTGTTATAGTCTCCGCTTCTTCCAGACATTACATTTGTATCTAGGTAAACAGGGTATACCGGGTCTGTTATTGCTACTTTGTTTTTTCTACAGAAGATATCCACAATATTTCCACAGTCGCATTTTGCTCCATCTGATACAAATATTTCGTCTGCTTCTATACCTAGTCCTTTAAAATCATTTTCCATGATTGCATTTCTCAAGAAGTCATATCCTTGTTCTGGTCCATATCCTCTAAATGTTTCAGCATTTGCTAGCTCGTCTGTTGCTTTGTGCATTGCTTCTATTACTGCTGGAACTATTGGTTTTGTTACATCTCCAATTCCTAGTTTTATAATCTTTTTATCTGGATTATTTTTTTGAAATTCTGCTACCCTTTTGGCTACTGTTGAAAATAGGTAGCTATCTTGTAGATTTAAAAAGTTTTCGTTTATATTTATCATAGTTTCCTCCTAGAAAAATTACTTATTTTGATTTCTTGCATAATCGATTTCTCTTGATTTTCCCATTATTCTCAATTTTTCAATGCTCATCTTCAATCCTTTGAAAAATTTTACAATAGGATTTTCTTTCTTATATAAAACAATACTAAATGTTTCTTTCTTTTCTGCTGCTAGCTCTAAGTCTGTAAATCTTTGTTCTTTCACTGGCATAATGTCTTCTATCATATTACTTAAATCTTTGTTTTCTCCAATTACACTTATTTGCATTAGTTCTTTTAATTCATTACTCATTTTCCATTTTCCTTTCGTTTCTTACCATTCAATTTTTCCTTCAAATACTGTTGTTGCAGGGCCTGTCATATATACATGGTTGTCATTTTCATCCCATTTTATTTTTAGGTCACCACCTAATAGATGTACCGTTACTTCTCTTGAAGTATATCCATTTAATATTGCTGCAACTGTCGAGGCACATGCTCCAGTTCCACAAGCTAGTGTTTCTCCGGCTCCTCTTTCCCATACTCTCATTTTAAGTGTTTTATTATCTATTACATTTATAAATTCTATATTTGCTTTTTTAGGAAATGCTTCGTTTACTTCTAATTTTGCTCCATATTTACAAATATCAAATTTATTTACATCTTCTTTTATAAATGTTACTGCATGTGGGTTTCCCATTGATACACATGTAAAGTTAAATTCTTTATTCTCTTCATTTAATTTTAAATTTTTTACTGGATTTTCTTTTGATATTACTGGTATTTTTTCTGGCTCTAATATTGGCTCTCCCATATCTACTCTTGCTGTTTCAATCTTGCCGTTCTTTGCAGTCATTACTAGTGTTTTTATTCCTGCTAGTGTTTCTACTGTTATTGTTTCTTTATTTGTTAGTCCTTTGTCATATACAAATTTCCCAACACATCTTATTCCATTTCCACACATTTCTGCTTCTGAACCGTCTTGGTTGAACATTTGCATTCTAAAGTCTGCTTTTTCTGATGGGCAGATTAAAATTAGTCCATCTGAACCTATTCCGAAGTGTCTATCACTTACGAATTTTGCAAGTTCACTTCTATTTTCTATTTTTTGATTGATTGCATCCATATAGACATAGTCATTGCCTAGTCCATGCATTTTGGTAAATTGTAACATTTTTATCACCTCTTTGTTTGATGGTATTATTATATTCTATTGATTTAAAAATAGCAAGGTTTGAACATAACTTTTTTCATTTTTCCCATAAAAAACAGAGCCATATTACCTAGCCCTGTTATTTATATTAAAATCCCATCTGCTTAATAAACTTCTTACCTTTTTTAACAATTTTCTTACTATCTTTTCCCATTGTTTCGCTATACATCCACATTATACCTGCAGAAACCAAAGTTCCAACCATAACACCCTTAGCAAATTTCATCGTTAATCCCTCCTTTTAAAATTTCTTTTTTTATTATTTGTTTTTTTGTAATTTATATACTCTTTTTTCAATGAATATATTTCATTAATTGCCACAATTATCAAAAATATGCCAAAGTATTTTCTAAGCTCATTTATAGGAAGATTTACTGATAATTTTGCTCCTATTATTGCTCCTATAATTCCGAAAATTATAACAAATTTTGCAACACCATAATTTATTTTTTTATTTCTGATATTAACTACAATTGCCGTCACACATGTAGGAATAAAAAAGACCAAATTAGCTCCTTGGCTAATGTGTTGGTCTATTCCAGAAAATGCTGTTAATAAATAGATTAATACTGTTCCTCCTCCGCATGCCAATACTGCTTATAAATCCAGATATTATACCAAATAAAATCTCTATCATGTTCTTACCTCTCATATTTTTCACACAATTCCTAGCATATATAAGGCTACATATATTAAAAATATTGTGAATGCAATTTTTAATATATATGTTGGAATTTTACTTATTATTTTTGAACCAATGTAACTTCCTATAATTCCTCCTATGGCACATAAAAAGCCTAGTTTCCAGTCTATATATTTGTTTCTTGCATAGAAGAAGCTTGTTGTTAGTACCATTGGTAATATACACATTATTGATGTTGCTCTTGTTTCTACTGTGTTTAGTTTTAGTAAATATGTAAATGCTGGTACTAGTATTAATCCTCCTCCTGTTGAGAATAGTCCGGAAATAAAGCCGGCAAGTAGGCCTATTATTATTTTTTTGATTTTTTGTTTTTTGTTCATGTTAATAGTATGTGCTATTTTTGCTAAAATATAAATGTTTAAGTAAAAAATTGATTTAAAAATTTTATTAATTCTTTTTAGAATTTTTTCGCAAAAAGAAACGGTCCCAATGGAAAATTTTCCAAAAAGAACCGTTTCAAATACGAAATTTATTTATGTATCTCAAAAACATCCTTGCTTTCCCCACAAACCGGACAAACCCAAGTATCTGGTAAATCCTCAAAATTAGTTCCTGGTGCAATTCCAGCTTTCTCATTTCCTGTTTTAGGATTATAAATATATTTGCAAACTCCGCATTCATATTTCTCACCTTTTTCACTTTTTTCAGTCAAAAAGTTTCTGTATCCCAAGAATAATGCCGCAATTACCATAAGCAAGAATGACAAGGCTTTCCAAATACCACTTTCCAATAATATTATTGCAAAAAGTCCTAAAGCTGCACTCATTGCATACATTACTAAAACTGCTTGTTTTTGCGAAAAACCTCTTGCTATTAATCTATGATGTAAATGACCTTTATCAGCCTTAAATATTGCTTTTATAGATTTTCCTTTTATTACTCTTCTAATTATTGCCCAAACAACATCAAATATTGGAAGTCCAAGTACTAGCATTGGAAGAGCAATTACTACTGCCGTATAGGTTTTTGCCACTCCTAAAATTGATACAATTGAAAGTATATATCCTAAAAAGTTTGAACCTGTATCTCCTATAAATGTTTTTGCAGGAGAAAAGTTAAATGGTAAAAATCCAACCAATGCTCCAATTAGTGATGTTATCATTAGAATTGCTATCATTGGTGAATAATTTAGTGCAAATATTATCAATAATGATATACATGATATTAATGCTATTCCTGATGATAGTCCATCTAGCCCATCTATTAGATTTATTGCATTTGTAATTCCTATTATCCAAATTACTGTTACAACCATTGATAGTTCATTTGCAAGTTCTGTATTTTGAATAAATGGGATATCTTCAGCACTTATTCTTATTCCAAAGCTTACTGCAACTATTGCTGCTAGAACTTGTCCAAATAATTTTTGTAAGGGCTTTAGTGTTTTTGTGTCATCTATAACTCCTGTAATTGTAATAATTATTACTCCAAGCCCTACTCCTATTAATTTTTTAAAATATAGGTTTTCATCAAAAAGGTTTATACTTCCCTCTATGTTCATTACCGAAATTAGATATATTAGTGATATAGCAAAACCTGTAATTACCGCTAGTCCTCCTAATTTTGGTATTGATTTTTTTCTCATTCTTCTGTCATCTTTTGGAATATCTATTGCTCCTATTTTTTCTGCTATTTTTATAGAATATGGTGTTACCATAAATGATACTATAAATGCTAATAGGAACGATATTGCTATATTTCCCCACATAGCCTTTGCCTCCTATTTCATATTTTCTTTTTCTATTTTATTTATCATTTCTATTCTTTCTTGGTATCTTCCACCTTTAAATTCTGTACCAAGCCACATTCTAATTATTTTTATTGCTTCTTCTATTGATGTGTTATTTCCACCTATTGTTATTACATTTATATCATCATCTGCTTTTGCAAATTTTGCTTCATTTTCGTTTATTACAAGTCCTGCTCTTATGCCTTTAAATTTGTTTGCAACTATTGCCATTCCGCATCCTGATTTACATAGCAAAATTCCTTTGTTACACTCTTTTGATTGGATTGCCTTTGCTACTTTTTGGGCATATATAGGATAATCTGTTCTTTCTTCTGAATCTGTTCCAAAATCTTCATATTCTATTCCTATTTCTTTTAGATATTTTTTTATTTCTTCTTTTAATTTATATCCTCCATGATCGCTTCCTATTGCTATCATATTTTTTTCCTCCTTTGAATTCCTTTTGTTTTAATATAGCATAATTTGTTTAATAATTCAATATAAAGTGGAAAATTTGTTATTTTTCAATTACTTGACTTGAAACCGCTATTATGCTAATATATAAAAAGTTTTTAAATTTGGGAGGAAAAATGAATTTTTTTATAGATTTTGACCATACATTATATAACACTCCTCTTTTAACTGAGGATATGCTAAAAGCTTTAGCCTTATACATGTCACAGACTCTTGCAAAAGATTTAGATGATATTTATAAAATGTTAAAAAACAAATTCAAAAGAGGAACTAACAATATTTATGATATATATAAATTAATTGAATATTATGCAATTCAATATAATTACAATAAAAGTGAAGCAACCCAAATTATAAATACTGTAATTGCAAATGGAAAACAATATCTATTTTCTGACAGTATTTCATTTTTGGAATCTTTAAAAGAGCAAAATCATAAAATATACATATTATCATATAATGAAAATGAGGTATATTTTCAAACTATAAAAATTGCTGGTTCTGGAATATTGCCATATGTTGATGGCATTTTCCCCACAACATCTTTAAAAGGAGAAATACCTCTTGACTTTTCAAAATGTATATTTATTGATGATAAGCCAAAAGATTTAATATCAATTTACAAAAATAAACCTTTAAAAATTTTTAGAATTAGAAGAAAAAACGATACATATTCTGAAATAGAAACCAATCTTCCTATTCCAGAAGTAAAAAGTTTAGACGAACTACAGTCAAATTTATGAAATAAATATACATACCAATTTATGGAGGAATAAAATATGCAAAGAAAAAAAATAGTACTTTTAGGTGGAGGTACAGGGGCTTCTACTATTTTAAGAGGTTTAAAATATTTCCCTGTTGATATAACAGCAGTAATTACAGTTTCTGATAATGGACGCAGTACAGGTAGATTAAGAAAAGAATTCTCAACACCTGCAGTTGGTGATATACGTCATGTTTTAAGTAATCTATCTACACTTCCAAGTGAAGTTAAAGATATTATGGAATATAGAATGTCTACATATAGTGATTTAAATGGTCATTCTATGGGAAATTTAATTTTGACATCACTTTATAAAAAAACTGGTAGTTTAAAAACAAGTATTGAATATTTTAGTAAACTTCTAAGAGTTGAACATACTGTTCTTCCCCTTTCTGAGGATTACTTGACATTGATGGGTGAAACTGTTGATGGAGAAATTATTGAAGGAGAAGAAGAAATCACTCAGGCTCACAAACAATACAAGAGAATTTTTTATAAAGAAGACCCTACTATTTTCCCAGAAGTTTTTGATGCAATTGCTGAAGCAGATTTAATAATATTAAGTATGGGAAGCCTTTATACTAGCTTACTTCCACACCTTATTTGCAAAGATGTTGTAGACAGTATTAATAAATCTAAAGCCAAAGTTATGTATGTTTGCAATGCTATGACTCAGCCCGGTGAAACTGATAATTTTGGTGTTAGTGACCATATGAAAACTTTGGAAAAATATCTTGGAAAAAATGCAGTAGATTGCGTTATTGTTAGTAATACTGTTCTTCCACAAGAAATTCTTGATAAATATTCTCGTGAAGAAGAAAAAGATTTAGTTAAAATTGATTATGATAATATGAAAGATGCAAGTTACGAAGTTTTGGAAGATGATTTACTCGTTACTGATGATGGAACTATTAAACATGATAGTCTAAAACTTAGTTCTATGATTTTTTCTTATTTGATGAGAAAAAATTAGAAAAAAGCTTGTCAAACCCACTATTTTGTGATAGAATAGTGGGTGTTATAAATTAAGAGAACTAAAGGAGGTGCCATAAATGCCAAACATAAAATCAGCTAAAAAAAGAGTTAAAATAATCGAAAAGAAAACATTAAGAAATAATATGATTAAATCTGGATATAAATCAGCTGTAAGAAAATTTGAAGAAGCTATTGAAGCTGGAAAAATAGACGAAGCTAAAGTTCTATTCTCTCAAGCTACAAAGAAAATTGACCAAGCTTGTACAAAAGGTGTTTTAGTTAAAAATACTGCAGCTAGAAAAAAATCTAATTTGGCTAAAAAATTAAATGCAGCTATGGCTTAATTATAAATTGATTAATCGGCCGTATATTAATTAGTTAATTTATAATTTTAAAAGATTATGCATAGTTTTTTAAAAGGAAACCTATATCAGGTTTCCTTTTTACTTTCAGTCAAAAACTTTTCAAATTCTTCTATTATTATATCTTTTAAAAATTCCAGTCTTTCATTTGCGTAATCTTCCATTTATATCACCTCATGAGATAATTCTACATAACAATTTGAAGCAATATCACAAGCACAACTCCCGGTACTCCAAAAATACCAACAATCAAAGAAGTTAGCCAAGTAATATTAAGTACAAAACCAAAACTTGCACCTACTAAATTAATCAAAAACAACACAACTCCACCTACAAAAGCATTTATCATAAGTTTAATTATAATCTTAACAGGTGCTGCAATAATTTTTAAAACTATGTACAAGACAATAAGTGCAACTAAAAAACTTAAATATTCCATTTTTTTATCTCCCTTTCACTAAAATTTCTTACTCTTCATAATTCCCGGCACATACAATAGCCTATATAAACTTTTATTTAATTTATCTTTCATAAAACTATCATCAAATTTATTATTTGTCAAATAACTAAATAAAATATAATGCTTAATAGCATACAGCCTTTTACCAAATAAAACTCCATTCATATCTTTAGATAAAATCTCTTTGAAATACATATAATACCCAAAAGGAGATTCTTTAAAGGTCTTACTTATATTCTTAGTATATCCCCCATCAATATAACTTCCCTGTTCTACAACATCATTAATAGCAATTACCTTATACTTTTCATCCATTTTATGATACATTCTAGATTCCGTTATAAATTTCTCATTATGTTCTAATTGATGAGAATACATTTTTCTTATTTTACTATTAAAAACAATTATTTTTTCACCTTGAATATCATCCTTAAAATACAAATCAAACATAGATGTTACTTGCTCTTGACTTTTAAATTCTTTTCCGCTTATTTTGCCATCATTTTCTTTTTTCAAAAATACCATTGCATATAAATTTTCATTACTTAATAATTTATTTGCGTTTTTTTCAATTTTTTGGAATGCATCTGGTACAAAATAATCATCTGAATCGCAGTCTACGATTAGATTTCCCGTTGCTAGCTTTACAGCTTCATTTATTGCTGACATTTTACCATTGTTTTTTTGGTAGTAATATATTATTGGAATGATATTTTCATCTTTAAATTTTTTTACATATGTTTTGGTATCATCGGTTGAGCCATCATCTATTATTATCCACTCACAATTTAGGCTATATTTTAAATTCTCTTTTATGCTATCATATAATTTTTGAAGATATTTTCCTCTGTTATATGTTGCAGTTAATATGCTTAGTTTCATTTTTTCTCCTTTCAGTTTTTTGTTCTTTTGGGACCGGTTCTTTTGTGAACATGTTCTTTTAAGAACCGGTCCCAAAAGAACGTTTTATCTCTTCCAACAAAAATTCATTATCAAAAATACTTTCACTATCATCAAAAACAACATTTTTCAAAATAACCTGTTTCAATCCCTCATAAATTGCATCTTCCGTATTTTGTAAAATTAGTTTTTGAGCATATCCTTTTACCGCTTCCTTCGCTGCAGTATCTGTAATAATTATCTTCTTATTCAAAATTTTAGCTTCATCAATAACCATTCCATATCCCTCAAACTTAGAAAGTAAAGCAAAATAATCAGCTTGTTTTATATATGGATATGGATTTTCTCTTTTACCCATAAGTTTAAAAGTATCTTCTACCTTAAGTTCTTTTATTTGCTTTTGCAAATTTTCCTTTTCAGGTCCATCTCCTATTACATAAATATTATGCATAACTCCATCATCTATAAGTCTTTTATGAACATTTATCAATCTATCAATTGCTTTTTGTTCTACAAGTCTTGCAACAGTAATAATAGATGGCATATTTTTGTCAATATATTCTTGTCCAATCTGTTCCTTTGATTTTTCTATTATCCTATCTTTATCTATATAATTATAAATAACTTCTTCTTTTTCCACCAAATTAGGAATATCATTATATACTCTATTAAATGAATTTTTATTGTCTTTGCTTACAAAAACTATTTTATCATATTTACTATATATTTTTTTATCGACTTTAAGCTTTAATTTTGCTTTAGAATTATCCCCAAAAACTTTTGCTATATCATTATGAACCCATACAATTTTTTTATTTGATTTACCATATTTAAAAAGTCTTGTAATAGGTCCCTCAAGAAAAGCTACCTCTACATCAAACTTTCCTTGTATATATTTTTTGTATATAGATTTTCCACTTATTAGAACCTTTATGGGGATTATTCTTTTCTTTAATTTGCTCATTTCTTCATATGTATTATCATATAGCCTTATTAATTTTATATTTTTTGATAATTCTTTTTCAAATGCTCCTTTTCCATATATAGTAAATATTGTTATGTCATATTCATTTTGGAGTTTATTTACTATATCAACTAATACTCTTTCTGCTCCTCCTATTCCTAGGCTCGTTATTCCAAATACTATTTTTTTCATTTTCTTCCTTTCTTGCCTTTTGTTCATTTGGGACCGGTTCTTTTGTGGACATGTTCTTTTAGGACCGGTTCTTTTAAGGACAATTTACCAATTATTATTGCCATCGTCATACTTGATAAGTTAAAAAACACATACCCAGAAAAACACGATAAACCAACTGCTAACAACATGCCAAACAAATTCATAACCGTATCAATTTTTATTTCTTTTCTATTTTTCCATGCCTTCCAAAAAGCTCCGCAAATTATCACTGCAAATGGTCCAAAATACAAAATAAATCCTACTATTCCAAAATTACAAACAAAAGCTGGTAATTCCATTTCCATAACCAATTCTCCTGTTTGATTTTTATATCCATTTCCAAATAATATTAATAATGGATTTTTTTGTTCTTTAACTAAAATTATATTATAAATGAGTTGTTGTTTTCTTAGGTTTACATTTGATAGGTTTGTCTTTTTAGCATAATCACAGAATTTCACTATTGCTCTTTTTTCAGCTTCTGACATGTAATTTTCATCTATTTCATCATTTTGAATTTTTTTATAAAGGGTTAAAATATCTCCTGTAACAAATCTTGCTTCTCCTGTTTCTTCATCAATATTTGTTCCTTCATTTTGTTTTAATAGCTTTCTTCTTTCAATTGTTTGCGAACCTAAAAAGGTTATCATAATTATAGAAATTATTATTGCTACAACAATTACTGCTATTTGCTTTTTGGTAAATTTTACATTATCTCTTATATTTATAAAAAATTTTCCTAGGATAAATACAGCCATTATTAAGCTAAAACCAAATAATCCTGTTCTCATTCCTGATAACATTGCAAGATATATTCCTGTTAGAATTATTAGTACTAATTTTTTCCAATCTTTTAAGTTAAAATCTCCAAATATTATACATAATCCTAAAAGCAAAACTGTACATAGACTATTTCCTGACTCAAAATATCCTTTATATCCTAATCCCTCTAGGTATGTGGATGATGATGTTTGGGTTATTATTGAGAAAAATAATGATATCACATAAGTCGAAATACTTATTAATACTGATTTTTGAAGCTTTCCCTTATCTTTTATTACTGTAAAAAACAAATATAAATTCATTATCATTATTCCATAATTTATTAAGTATTGTGCTTCATTTGTTATGTTTCCATATGAGCTTCCATTGTGTAATTTTTGAAATATTATCAAATGGATTATAGAATATATTAGATAACATAATCCTACTACAACTTTTTTCCCCTTATTTTTTTCTTTGAAAAATAAAATTCCAAATACTATACATGGTATTATTGGTCTTAGGACTGTTGTTGGTGAAATTGATGTATCAAAGTAGTTTCTAAATAAAAAGCTTATCATATCTAGTACTGGGCAAAGTATTACAAATAAGCACATTAAATTTTCTAAACTTAATTTTTCTTTTAATTTCATTTTTTGCTCCTCCTTTACAACAGATGTAGGAAAAAGCAATAAATTTTGAATGTTATTTTGTTATTACTTTTTATATATAAATTTTTTAGTTTTTTCTTTTTTAATATAGGATTTTTTCTCCATCCCGGAAAATTTTTATTTATATTTTCCCATGTTTCATTTTGTGCTTGTTTTCGCTCACTTTTATCTTCTATTTTACACATTCTTTTTAATGAACTACATAACAAAAACCTAACATATATGTACTCTAGCTCCTCTTTGTATTCATCATATAAATTTTTTTCTTTGTAATATGAAATTACATTATCTAATATTTTAAAAACTTCTTTTGTCCTAGAATTTTGTGTATTTGCTATTGAATCTTCTCGTTGAACATAGTGTACCATGCATTTTTTTACAAATGAAACCTTGTTTATATATGGAACCAGTTTATAAAAAAATTCCATATCTTCATATCTCAACCCCACTGGAAATTTTATATTTGTTTTTTCAAGTATTTCTCTTTTTATTAATTTATTCCATGCAACAACATGTCCTTTTTCTATCATTTCTTTTTTAGTGTTATATATTTCCCCTATATCTTCTCTTTTTTTATTTGGATATTCCCAAACAAAATCACATTCTACCATATCTGCATTTTCTTTTTTTCCAAGGTTATACATTTCTTCATACATTGTTTTTTCTACATAATCATCTGAGTCTAAAAATGCTACATATTCCCCTGTTGCATATGGCATACCGTAATTTCTTGCGTCTGATAACCCACCATTTTCTTTTTCCAAATATTTTATGGTTGGATATTTTTTTAAATATTTTTCTATTTTTTGTTTTGACGAATCTTTTGAACCATCATTTACAATTATTATTTCCATGTCTTTTAATGTTTGATTTATAACCGAATCTAAACATTTTTCTATATAGTTTTCCACATTATATACTGGTATTATTAAACTAACTTTTGGCATATTATCTCCTTATTTTTCTAAATATTCAAGTGCTCTATCAGCTAATTTTCCGTATTTTAATTTTTTGTCTTTTATTTTTTC
>CAKPNI010000022.1 GCA_934168355.1 uncultured Clostridia bacterium | reverse complement strand
AACCGCATTGTTTTTTACTGTTTCTATTATTTTATGTAATGGTTCACTATTTTCACTTAATATTCTATCTATAATTTCAGATTTCATATTTTTTCCTTTTTATGTTTATAATATTTCTATTATAGTCTATCATATTTAATAAAAAAAACAATAAATAATTGAATTTTTTCGTTTGTCCGGTTTTTTAAGAAAAATTTTTCCGTACTTTGACATTTTTTCTACAAATTAATTCGTTAAAAGTCTTGAAATCAAGGATAACAGAAATGGACAAACTTGCAAGAGAATTACCAGAATATGATGTAATAAATGAAATACCTGGATGTGGAAAGAAATTAACATCAAGAGTAATAGCTGAAATTGGAGATATAAGAAGATTTAAAAATGCTGGCAGTATTATAGCATATGCAGGTTTAGATGCTCCACCATATCAATCGGTACAATTTGAAGCCACAAATAGACATATATCAAAGAGGGGAAATAAATATTTACGAAAAACTGGATATGAAATTATGAAATCAATAAAAGGTAGTTGTAAAGAAGATAATGAATTAAAGGCATATATAATAAAAAAAGAAAATGAAGGAAAATTAAAAAAAGTAGCAAAAATAGCTGGTTTAAATAAATTTATAAGAATGTATTATGGAAAAGTAAAGAAAAAATATAGAGAATTAAATATTTGGTAAGAATGTTAACATAATTTTAAAAAGACCTATAAAATAGGTCTCTTTGTCATGCTTAAAATTCTTATCAAAATAATTTAAAAAAAATTATAAAAAACTATTGATTTTTGTTAGCAAGTTTTTTTATTTAATTTTGCCACGAAAAATTTAACTCATATAAAAAAATCAACCAGATTGTATTTTCTGATTGATTTTTCTCTATTCTATTATCTCGAACAGATACGTCATTGGTGCGGATGAAGGGACTTGAACCCCCACGTCGTTGACACTGGTTCCTAAGACCAGCGCGTCTGCCAATTCCGCCACATCCGCATGACCTATCGACAAAAGCTATTATAATACATTTTTTATATTTTTGTCAATAGATTTTATATTTTTTTATGAATTTTTTTACAATCTACATGAAATTTTTAACAATATTACCTTTTTATTAAAATATTTAAAATTAATAATTTCTGTATTGATTTTTATCAGCTCTTTCATCATATTTTCTATCATATTGTTCATTATTAAAGAACCAATCTGTTTTCTTATCTTTAGGGTCTCTCTTTCTAATTCTATTAACTAATAAATCAAAAAATACACAAAAAGCTATAATTATTCCAATAGCTGATACAAATGTATTTTGCATAACACTTGTATTCATGGTCTCGCCTTCTAATAATACTGGCATAGCATTATTTAATATGTATCCACCAAAATAAAAACAATATGAAAGTAAATATATAATGCCTCCTAAAAAATTTCTTCTTAAAACTAATATTATACACAAAATTGTTAAAAACAGCAAAATTACCTCTATTGTAGAGTTAAATGCAATAAATCCACCAAAATCTTTTTGATACTGTGCTTGAAATGCAACTGCCACTCTAAAAAGCCAAAAAATGCCCATAAACATAACAAGTAACCATGACGAAAAATTTTTCATTTTTATTTTTCCTTTCTTTATATCAATATCATTTGTTAAAAAGACTAGACGTGTTCAATATCGCCTAGCCTTTTTATTTTTAATCATTATCAACGAAATCGAATTCATCTTTGAATTTATCTTTGAAAATATTAAATACCTTCATTAATGTTTCTTCACTTTCAACACTAACATAGGATTCTTGATCACTGTCTTCGTCTGTATCTTCAAGTTTTAATATTACTACTTCTCCATCATCTTCCTCTCCTTCTTCAAGTACTGGTAGTAATACAACATATTGTTCATCATCAAGTTCTATTAAATCTAAAAATTCGAATTTTACCTCATTTCCATCTTCATCATTTAAAGTTATAATGTTATCTAGTTCTTCCCCTTCAAAATTTTTTTCCATAAATTTCTCCTTTCAATATTTTTAATTATTTTTTAATTTTAAAAACTATTACATCTATGAATTTTTTTGCTTTTCTAAATATGTTTCCAAAATATACACTGCAGATATAGTATCTACTATATTTCTTTTTTTATGCTTATTTATATTCAAAAAATTCATTGTTTTATGTGCTGCCACTGTTGTAAGTCTTTCATCAATATAGTCTATTTTTATTTTATTATATTTGCATTTTAATTTGTGAATTAGCTTTTCAGTTTTTTCAACTCTTGCAGATTTTGTACCATCCATATTATACGGCATCCCTACAACAATTGTACTTATATCATATTCCTCAAGGAAACTGTCTATTTTTTTCAAAATCATTTTATCGCTTCCTTGTGAATATAATGTTTCTAGTCCTTGAGCTGTAATTCCTAACTCATCAGTTATAGCAAAACCTGTTCTACTATCTCCATAGTCTATGCTTAAAATTCTCATTATTTATCAATTCCTATATAACTTTTTACAAGTTTTTCTAAAAGTTCATCTCTTTCAATGCTTCTTATTTTATTACGTGCATCATTATGACTTGTAATGTAAGTTGGATCACCTGACAATATATATCCAACCATTTGATTTATAGGGTTATACCCTTTTTCAACTAATGCCTCATATACTTCTTTTAAAACTTGTTTTGTATCAATATCTTTGTTTTTCTCAACTTTGAAAAACATTGTTTTATCAAAATCCATAGTACATTCCTCCTTATATATTATTAATTTGACTTTCTTCTTTAGAAGCTTCATCTAAATGCTTTTCCAATTTTTTCAAAACTTCTTCTATTCCCGTACCTTTGTAGTATGTTGCAACTACAAAATTTAAAGATGGACTAACTATGATATCTTCACGCTTTTTCTTTTTGTTTTTCTTCTTTTTATTATCTGTATCTAAGTCTTCCACTTGGAAATTATTATTTAAGGAAATTTTTAATTCTTCTGTTGTTTCTTTTATTTCATTTATAAAATCTGTTAGGCTATCTACTTCAACGCCTGAAAATACTATTACAAATTTTGGTCCCATATATCTTACAAATATGTATTTTTCAGCAATATTAGCTTGTACTTTTCTACTTACTTCTGTTATAACCTTATTTCCAAGTTCTCTAGAAATTCGATTTATATCCTCGATATTAGAAATTCTAAACATACATATTGCAGATGTTGTATATTGATCTATTATTTTCTTTCCTTCTCCATATAGGTATTCTGCAGAATTTAGACCTGTGAAAAGGTCTGTTCTAACAATGTTTTCCAATATCTTCTGGTAATCAACAGCCTTCAAGACAGAAACAATATTTTCCTTCACTGTCTCGAATATAGTAGTATCTATATTATCAAAGTCATGTGGTACTCCACTTTCTATTATCCAATATCCTATATATACATTTTCTATATAAAGTGGAAAAAATATTGCTGATTTTGCTCTATCAAATTCTTTTTCTTGATATGGTAGCTTTTCTCCATCATTATTTATTGTTATATATTTTGGGCTAGCACTTGTTATGCTATCCCTAAATATATCTACTTCATGAAGTCTACTTAATGTATTCCAATGGTTGCTACTTACATTTGAAGCTTTTACCATATAATCTGTTCCATCATATACAACTATTGTTGAATATTTTATTTGATATTTTTCTATAATAATATCATTTATTGATTGTATCTTTTTATCTACGCTCAAATCACTACCTGTTATACTCATAAAATCTTGTAAAATATTTAAATTAGTAAATCTTTTATTTTGAGTTTGAAATAATTGTATTTTCTTGTATAAAGATAGATTGTAAATTCCTAACGCAAGTACTGTAAAAACTAATACCATAACCACTATTACTAACAAGGTTTATTCCTCCATTTTCAATTACTATTAATATCTATTTCTCATGTTATTTAATGTATTATTCATGTCTAATGAGAACGAATTTGAATACTGATTATATCCTTTTTTCGTATCTTTTTTATTTTTTTTATTTATATTATTACTGTTTGGTAATAACGGATAAATTGATTCTGCTAAAGCATTCAATCTTGTCCTAAATTCTTTTGGATAGCTATTTAGCTTTATTTCACATTCTATTAAGCTCTCAAGATATTTTGCATAAACATCTTCATCAAATGGTATTTGAGCTACAACTTTTACTGTATTTCTATCAAACAATTCTGTCATAAAAGACATTTCTGGGTCATTATAATTAGACATTCCACCTACAATATTTTTTCCAGTAACTCCTCTTACTTTTAAAATTTTATTAAGTATTATTCTTATTTTAGTTTCATCCAAAATATTTCTTGTTTTTAACTCCCTTAAAAATTCTGTTAAAGGTTGAATTGTTAAAACATCCATGGATTGAATTAAATATAATTCCTGAACATGTTCAAAATATTCTACAGGTGTATTGAAATCACAATCAATTAATATAAGTGAATGATTTTTTACTAATGTTTCCATTATTGGGTGCGAATTTCTTATTTCCTCACTTTGGCTCGGAATATTTGTATATACAGTTAAATTATTATTAACCTTTACACCATTTGCTACACCTGAAATCAAGTTTTCTAAAGAATTTACTGCCGTCTTTCTTAATTCTTCGTCATTTTTTGTGTATATATAATATGCATTTTTATTTTGAGTTGCATCTAATATTGCTATATTTATTCCCATGCTAGATAAGATTTGTGCAACATTATTTACAATAAATGATGTTCCATTTTTACTAGTTCCTACAAATGCGACAACTTTTTTATCCCCAGTTAAAAGACTTTCAAATTTTCCATCATCAAAAACATTATCATATCTATCTATGTCAAAACTTTCTTTTTTTATTTCTTGTTGATTTGAGATGTCATATTTTATATCATGAACAGCTTCTGTTTTTTTATTATCATAATCAAAGTAATCGTCTTCATCTTCGCTTTCATTATCATATTCATCATCAAAACCGGGTAAAATATTTGTGTTTTCTTCATTAAAACGTGGCGATGTTTTTTCTTCTATTTTACTATTCCATTCATTATCATTTGATTCCTGCTCGTCACTTTCATCAAATCCAGGTAACATATCTATCGCTTCATCTTTTTCTTCTTCAATAATTGGATTTTTTCTTGGTCTTCCTCTTTTTTTAGGCTTTTCTTCTATTATATCTTTTTTAGGCTCTTCTACCGGATTTTTTCTTGGTCTTCCCCTTTTTTTAGGCTTTTCTTCTATTATGTCATCTATATTTGTTAAATCATCGTCTTCCTCTATGTCATTAATATCAATATTCTTCTTTTTATCTATTTTCATATACATATTTTCTTTCATTGTTGTAGGTACTACAACAGGTCTTGATAACATAGGGCTTGAATCAACTTCTAATAATTTTTCACTTGTTCCTTTTTTAGGTTTTGTTATACTTTTATTTTTTGTTGTAGGCTTTTTTCCAACATTTTTTTCTTCCTTATATGCTAGTTCTTGATATTCAGGAGATGTTTCAGATAAAACTTCTTTTACATTGTCAGGTAGTACTGCTATTATTACTTTTAGTTGTTGTCTATTGTATTGGGAAACAATGTTTCTAAAGCTTTCAGCATATTTGCTTTCATTACTTCCTAATTTTTTAAAATGTATTAAAATATTTTGAATTTCTACCTCACTAACATCATTATCGTTTTCTTTTTCATAAGCGACATTTTCAGAATCAATTTTATAATATATTTTTGCCTCTTTTTTTGAACGTGGTTTATTTATTAATTTGCATACTTCTTCAGTTGTTCTGTCTTCCCCTAATATTGCATTATATATTCCAATTCCAAATAATTTGACAAGTATATCTTCTGATTTTGTTCTTCTTTCTGAACATATTACAATAATTGGTATGTCATTGCCATCTGTCGCAACTGCTTCATCACTGATATTGTCTAATCTATCAAAAATAAATTTGTCTTTTTGTTCTAAACTTGAACTTGTGAATTCTTCTAAATCTTCACTTATTACAACTCTATCGTAGTTTTTATTCCTTTGTAATTCTTTTAAAATAGCGTTAAAATAATAAACATTTTTATACGAAATAATTTCTTTATATTGTTTTTGATATTTCTTAACAATAGATGTTGAAATATTTTCATCATTTACCGCAAATAAAACTTTCATTTGTTATTTACTCCCTTCTGAATTTTACAACTATAGTAAATACAAGTGGTAATACTTGACATATTATAGCCAAAGTTACGAACGAAACCATTAAAGCAAGTCCTTTTTCTTGTATTTCTAGATGTCTTATTCCTAACACATAATTATAAATTGCTCCTACCATTATTCCTAGGAAACAAAATGGTATACTATATACTTGCAACTTATGCAATATGTAAGCTGTTAAACCATAAGCATCTGAACCATAGGTTTCTTTGTAATCTTCTAGCGATTTCATTTCTTTTTCTTTTATTTGAACCAATGTACTTTCTGTTTCATTTGTTATAACTTTTTCTGTATTATTTGCTGCATATACTTCATTAATGCAAAAAGTACCTAATAATACTATTATTGTAATTATAATTTTTGTAACATTTTTTTTCATTTAGTTTCCCCCTCTAGTACTATATTATTTTCTATTTTTACTACTCCTATATCATACAATACTATCAAAAAAATAGCAAGAAGTTTTTGAAAAAATTCGAAAAACTTTATATTATATTTTTGCATATAAATACTGCATATATTTAAAAATAGAATTTCCCCAATTGTTGTCTGTTGCATATTTTTTATTTACATCAAATATTGTGTTTCCGCTATAATATTTACCAGATGCAACTTGTCCATCATAAATCTTGGTTCCCTTAGGATTTAAATAATATTTTACTAGCACCCTCGCAATCAAATCTATAGATTCTGAATAACTAGAAAATGTATATGCTCCATTATATGGATTAGAATCATATGCCCCATACCCAAATAAATTGTATTTATTTTTAGCTAATCTAGATGTTCCCCAAGCACTCTCGTGTATTCCTATTGATGCTACAAATATACCATTTATATTATACTGTTCTTCTATGTAATAAAAATATTCTGCATTATCTTTAAATATATTATTTACATCTTTACTATCTGTTAAAACTTGCTTAAATTGCTCTTTTGTTAATCCTGATGGTTTATTTAATTCTATTTCTTTTGATATTACTAAATTGCTAGATTTTTTTTCTTCTTCGTTTTTTTCTGGTTCAACATAAATTTTTGTACCTATGTCTATTATTTTATTTATTGATGATTTTGTAACAACACATCCAACTTGTTCTTCTTTTATAATATTTCCATTGCTATCATATATTTTTTTCATTGTTATTGTTTGAATTCCATTTCGTCCTTCTTGTGAAACTTGTGTTGTTCCTTGATATAGTTCATCATTATTTCTATATTTTGTTATATATTCTAATTCTTCTTGCTTTTCATAAACTTCTTCTTTTCCACTTTTATTTTGGGTATTTTTTTCAATTATGCTTTCTAAATCCACAAAAGTAGCTTGACTTACATTTATATTTTTTATTTTTTCGTCTTTTTCTACCGTTGCATATGTTTTTTCGTTAGAGATAAACTTCATATATATTAAAATTAATATAAGTACCAATATTGCAATAGTTATAGCAATTTTGCTTATTTTTTTCTTTTCTTTAGATTTCATAAAACCACCTATTGTAATTTTAAACTTTTGTATATTTTTTGTCAATAGCAAATAATACTAGTATTTTTTAGATTTATCCGTTAAGATGACTACAAATATGCTTCCTAGTAAGCTCCATCAAATTAAGTCTAGTAAAACCCTCAACCTGAGTCTTAGCTCTATCATTTTTTAGTTCATATTTTAACAAATTCTCAATTTTCTCCTTATTATCCTTATCCTTCATATCAATATAATCAACAATAATAATTCCGCCAATATCTCTAAGCCTCAACTGTTTTGCAATCTCAATAGTAGCCTCCTTATTAACTTTAAATATAGTAGATTCCAAATCCTTATTTCCAGTAAACTTTCCAGTATTAACATCAATAGCAGTCAAAGCCTCTGTCTTATCAATCGTAATAAAACCACCACAATTAAGCCAAATTTTTCTATTCTCTAACTTTTCAAGTTGACCTATTAATCCATACTCTTCAATAAGATCCTTTTTATTTTCATAAACAAGTTTAGTATCTACTCCAGTTAAATTATTGCTAAGCTTTTCATATTCCTCTTTACTATTAGTTGTAATCTTATCAATTCCATTAACACTCAAATCAACAAGCATTTTTTCTACAACATTTTCACTTTCACAAATTAATTTTGGATCATTAGAACTAGAATTATATTCTTTCTCAATTTTATCCCATTTCTTTAATAAAACATCTATATCTTTCTTAATCTCATCTTTTGAAACTTTCTCGGCAGAAGTTCTTACAATTGCACCAAAACCATCAGGTAAATTATCTTTCATAAATTTTATCAACTCATCTTTTTTCTTTTTGTCATCAATTTTCTGAGAAATAGTAATAAAATCTATATTAGGCATTACAACAACAAATCTTCCCGGCAAACTTATATGAGTTGAAACTCTTGCACCTTTTTTATTGTCACTATCTTTTTTTATTTGTATTAATATTTTTTGATTAGATTTTAGCACTTTTTTTATATCAATAGATGTATCCAATTTTTGTTTTTTCTCATCTACCTGAGGCATTGCATCTTTTAAATGAATAAATCCTTTTTTGCTTTCTCCAAAATCCACAAAAGCTGCTTGCATCCCATCTATTATGTCTCCAACTTTACCTACATAAATATTTCCCTCTAATCTTCTTTTTCTATCTTCTTCTGTACTTGTGTAATATTCTATTATTTTACCATTTTGCAATAAAATAATATTTTCTAAATCTTCATTTTTGTTTATAATTAATTCTAACATCGTCTTTACTCCTTTAGTTTTTGCTATTTATTACATTCATCGCTTTATCTATGCCATTTTTTAGTATTTCCTCAACTGCCTCACGTCCAGTTTCAATTCCTTTAAGCAATATTTCATAATCTTCACTCGAAACTTTACCTATAACATAATTAATTAAATCTGATTTTATTAAA
This sequence comes from uncultured Clostridia bacterium, assembly GCA_934168355.1. Classification (GTDB taxonomy): domain Bacteria; phylum Bacillota; class Clostridia; order TANB77; family CAG-508; genus CAG-269. Next base: position 13,961 of record CAKPNI010000022.1, on the reverse strand, counting down.
GGCTTGCCTGTTCCAATTCTAACATGTGGAAAATCTGTTGATTTTAGATTTTCTACAACAGATTTCATACCATTATGGCTTCCTGCTCCGCCTTTTTTTCTAAGCTTTACAATACCGGGTTCTATATCTATATCATCATAGATTATAATTACATTTTCAATGTCTATTTTATAGTAATTTACAAATTGTATTATTGATTCTCCACTTAAATTCATATAAGTTTGTGGCTTGCAAAGTATTACCTTTTCATTTTCTATTATTCCTGTTCCATATAATGCATCAAAGCCTTGCTTTTCTGCTTTGATATCATATTTTTTTGAAAGCTCATTTATAACATCAAATCCCATATTATGCCTTGTTTTGCTATACTCTGGTTCTGGATTTCCTAAACCTACTATTAAATACATTTTGTAAACTTCCTTTCTTTTAATTTCTTGCTAAATTTCCTAAAATTTTGGCTCTTACTTTATTTATCATCATATATATAAATTTATCTTTAAAATAAATTAATATTCCAAAATATATTACTACTCCAACTATTATTTGAACTACCATACAAATAAATCCTGTAAGTACTAATCTTACTAGCATACATCCTGCAAACATTAATAATCCTGCAAATATATATCTGTAACTTAGTCTTAACATATATTTTAAATTTATTTCATTTTTAACATAGTGTAATTGCATTAAGTCCACAACTAGTTGAGATATAACAGTTGCGATACATGCTCCAACAGATTTCCATAAATTTATCATAATAAAATTTAATACAAAGTTTACTACAACACCCACTAAAACCGATAATGTAAATTCTTTTTGCCTTTTTGTTGGAAGCAAATATTGTGTTCCTATTATGTTAGCCACTCCCATAAGTAAAATTATTGGTGTTATTATGTTCATTAATATAACTACTTTATCATAACCTGGTCCAAAGAACCATGGTACAAAATCTCTTGATATTGCAATTAAGCCAAACATTATTGGAAAACTTAATAAATATGTAAAATTGAATGATTTTTTCATACAATCATTAATTTGCTTTTTTTCTCCATTCGCAAACATATTTGCCATTCTTGGTACCATTACAGTTCCAAGTGATGTAACTAATGTTAAAAGTACTCTTATTATTTTTTGACTTTGTTCATAATATCCTGTTTCTGCTTTATCTGCAATTATTTTTCCAAGCATTGTTGTATCTAGCATATTATAAATTTTGTTTGATACTTGTGGTATAAAAAGTAAAACAATTGCTGGTATTTGTCTTTTTATATTTATGTTTTTAACTTTTACGCCTTTAAAATATTTTGGTAAGTAAAACCATAGTGATATATTTCCTATTAAGTCTGCAAAAGCATATATTGCTAAATATTTATTTAAATCTGATGCTTGTTTTACTATTAAAAATATTAATCCTACACTTGCAAGTCTTACTGCTATATTTCTTAATACAGTTTTTTTGAAATCTTCCATTCCTTGGAAAAACCAACTTATATCAAATGCTGCAGCTATTAACTCAAAAAATAATATTCTGTAATACTCACTATATTCTCCTTGCCTCATAAATGATAAGTAATACACAATCGAAGCAATTCCTATTGTTATAAATCTAAATAAAACCAGTTCTATAAATATTTTTTTCTTTTTAGTTTTATTGTCTTGAACATAAGCTATTTCTCTTTGTCCATACATTGATATTCCAAGTGAGCCAAATAGTACAAAATAATTTACAATTGTATAAGTATATATATATATTCCATTTCCTCTTGCTCCTAATACTCTTGCTAAGTATGATGCTGTAATTAGTGGTAATATTAGTGTTAATATTTGATATGTTAAATTATATAAATAATTTTTCATTATACTTTTTTTTGCCATTTTTTCTTTTCCTTTTGTTTTTAATTTTTTAAAGTATATCAAATTTGATTACTTTTATCAATACATTTGACAAAAAAATAAAGCAGCTTTTGTCCCAGCTACTTCTATTTTTCCGTTCTTATGCAAGACCGTATTTTTTCTTGAATCTGTCTGCTCTACTTCCAGCTGTATCACGTCTTACTAAGTTTCCTGTCCAGAATGGATGACATTTTGAGCATATATCAACTTTCATGTCTTTTTTTGTTGAACCTACTGTCATTACGTTTCCGCATGCACATGTAATTGTTGTTTCTTCATAATTTGGTTGAATGTTTTTATTCATTTTTTTCACCTCTTCTTCCTTCCGTTTTGTATGTTCTTTGACATACTCTTTAGATGCTATTGCTTATGTTATCATATTTTTTTGTTTTTTTCAAGTATTATTTTATAACATTTTCTTTGTCTTTTTCATATTCATATTGTTTTACCATGTACTGTGCTGATGTTAATGCTTCTTTATTGAATGATATTCTGTTTACTAGTTTTAGTACGATGTTGAATAGACATGCTACTATTAATATTAAAATACATACTTTTTTCCATATTTTAGATAACATATTTTTTCTCCTTTTGGTGTTTTTAAGCGTGTTTGTTTCGCTTTTTTACATTGTCTATTATACAGGTTTATTTTGGGGTTGTCAAGTATTTTTTTCTGATTTGAGACAGTACTCTTAGCAAAATTTTGAAATGGGGACGGTTCTTTTTTCAAAAAGGAACCGTCCCCATTTCAAAATTTTATTCCATCTTCTCTTTAATTCTAACCAAAGTATTCAAAGCATCAATAGGTGTTAACTCATTCAAATTAACCATATCAAGCTCATGAGCAACTTCAGCCAACTTATAATTAAACATATCAAATTGCCCCTCAACTTTTTTCTTGTCCTCTTTTTCAGGCTTCTTATCTTTTAAAACGCTCTTTCTCTCTAAAGACTTCAAAATTTCATTTGCTCTTTTAGTTACATCTTTAGGAACACCCGCAAGTTTAGCAACGTGAACACCATAGCTTTCGTCTGTTCCGCCCTCAACTATTTTTCTTAAGAAAATAATATCTTCACCTTTTTCTTTAACTGCGATAGAATAATTTTTAATACCATTTCCTTCTTTCTCAAAAGTTGTCATCTCGTGGTAATGTGTTGCAAATAAAGTTTTAGCTCCGCATTTTTCTTTATCTGCAATATATTCAGCAACCGCCCAAGCAATTGAAAGTCCATCATATGTAGATGTTCCTCTTCCTATTTCGTCTAATATTACTAAACTATTTTTTGTTGCTTCTTTTAAAATACTTGCAACTTCCATCATTTCTACCATAAAGGTACTTTGACCCATACTTAAATCATCTGATGCTCCAACTCTTGTAAATATTTTATCTACTACTCCAATTGTAGCCTCTGTTGCAGGAACAAAACTTCCAACTTGTGCCATTAAGGTAATTAATGCAACTTGCCTCATATATGTAGATTTTCCTGCCATATTAGGTCCTGTAATTATTGCTAGTCTATTTTGGTCTGTATCTAAATATGTGTCATTTGATACAAATTCCCCTGATGATAGCATTTTTTCAATTACAGGGTGTCTACCTTCTTTAATATTTAATATTCCATCTTTATTAATTGTTGGTTTACAATAGTTCATTTCTTCTGCAACTTGAGCAAAAGACGTAAGTACATCTAAACTTGATATTGCTTCTGCTGTTTTTTGCATTCTTTTTACATTTTGGGCAATTTCTTCTCTTATTTGCCTAAATGCTTCAAGTTCTAGTTTTATAACTTTTTCTTCTGCTCCAAGTATTTGGTTTTCCATATTTTTTAGTTCTTCTGTTATATATCTTTCTCCATTTGTTAGAGTTTGTTTTCTAATATATGTGTCTGGAACCATATTTTTATATAGATTTGTAACTTCTATATAATATCCAAAGACTTTGTTAAATCCTATTTTTAAAGATTTTATTCCTGTTTTTTCTTTTTCATCTGCTTCTAACTTCATAAGCCATGATTTTCCATCTGTCGTTGCGTGTTTTAATGTATCTATGTTTTCATCATATCCAAGTTTTATATATCCACCATCTTTAGTAGTCATTGGTGGATCATCTACTATTGATTTTTCTATAAGCTCGTGTATGTCTTTTAATTCATCTATATTTTGATAAATTTCTTTTAAATATTCTGAATTTACATTTTGCAAAACTTGTCTTATATCTGGCAATCTTGATAAAGAATTCTTTAAGGTAATCATATCTCTTGGAGTACCATTTCCATACGCCATTTTTCCTGCTAGTCTTTCAATATCATACACTTTTTTTAAGTTTTCTATAACTTCTCCTCTTAGCATAATATCATTTTTTAATTCTTCAACTGCCCCAAGTCTTTTATTTATCTCATTTTCATCTATAAGTGGGTCATTTAGCCAACGTCTTAAAAGTCTTCCTCCCATTGAGGTTGATGTTTTATCAAGTACCCATAAAAGTGTTCCTTTTTTTGACCTATCTCTTAATTTTTCAGTGATCTCTAGGTTTCTTCTTGCATTTATATCTAATGACATATATTTTGAAACCGAATAAATTACAACTTTATTTATATGGCTTAAATCAGTCATTTGTGTGCTTGTAATATATTCTTTTAGGGCATTTATACTTGCAATAGAAAGTAGTTTGTCATCAGCTTTTTCTATGTCATTTCCTTTGCTATCTACTAGTCTAAAATTTTGTACAGTTTTTGATATATCTTCACTAAAATAGCTTTCATCACATGATGTTATATATACTTCTGGAAATCTTGTTTTTATTTTTAATATCTCCGCTTCTGATTCATTCATCATTTTATTTGCAACTATTTCTGCTGGAGAATATCTTGATATTTCGTCCATTAATAAAGAAAAATTATTTGTTTCTTTTATTTCTGTTGAGTAAAATTCACCTGTTGATATATCACTTACTGCTATTCCAAAATATAAACCAGCTTTACATATGCTCATTATGTAATTGTTTTTTCTTTCTTCTAGCATATTTGATTCTACAACAGTACCAGGTGTTACAACTTTTATTACTCCTCTTTTTACTATTCCTTTAGTTGTCTTTGGATCTTCTAACTGCTCACATATAGCAACTTTATACCCTTTTGATACTAACCTTGCTATATAGTTTTCTGCTGCATGGTATGGTATTCCTGCCATTGGCGCACGCTCTTCTAGTCCACAGTCTTTTCCTGTTAGAGTAATTTCTAGTTCTCTTGATACAAGTATTGCATCATCAAAGAACATTTCATAAAAGTCTCCTAGTCTATAAAATAATATACAGTCATTATATTGCTCTTTTGTTTCTAAATATTTTTGCATCATTGGTGAACATTTTTCTTTATCTACTATCATCTTTTTGTACTACTCCTTTTCTCCTTTAAAATACCACATATGATCCTCAGTAATTTTTACATTTTGAATAGTATTAATTAAATCTTCCTTTCCCTCAAACACAACAATTTTGCTACTTTCTGTTCTTCCTGTAAGCATTTTATCATTGTTTTTACTTGGACCTTCAACTAAAACTTTTTGAACTGTCCCTAAATATTCTTTATTATTTTCAGCAATTTGGCTTTCAACTAATTCTTTTAATCTATCAAATCTTTTATGTTTTATTTCTTCTGGAACCTGATTTGGCATTTTATCTCCCGGAGTTCCAACTCTTCTTGAGTATATAAACATAAATACTTGTTCAAATCTAACTTTTCTTACTACATCTAATGTATCTTCAAAGTCTTCTTCTGTTTCACCTGCAAAACCAACTATTATGTCTGTTGAAAATTTGATATTTGGTATTTTATTTTTCATTTTTTCTACTAAGTCTAAATATTGTTCTTTTGTATATCTTCTATTCATTACTTTTAACATTTTAGTACTTCCAGATTGCAGTGGCAAATGCACAAATTTGCATACTTTGTCACATTCTGCAATTGCTTCTATTACATCATCTGTGAAGTCTTTTGGATGTGGTGAAATAAATCTTATTCTTTCTATTCCATCTATTTTGTTTATTTCCTTAAGCAATTTTGCAAATGAATTTATTTCTTTGTAATCGCCATCTTCATCTACTAATTTTCCTTGTTTTATTGCTTCCATTTCTGAACGTAAATATGAATTTACATTTTGCCCAAGTAACATTATTTCTTTATAGCCTTGGTTTGCTAATTCTTTTACTTCTTTTATTATATCTTTTGGCTTTCTGCTTCTTTCTCTACCTCTTACATAAGGTACTATGCAATAGCTACAGAAGTTATTACATCCATACATTATGGTAACAGAGCCTTGTGTTTTACTGTTTCTACTTATAGGCAAATCTTCATAAACACTACCATCTACATCTATTACATCTTGAACTCTTTTTTGATTTTCTAGTACTGAATATAAATCTTGTGGCAATTTATGTAATGTATGTGTTCCAAATACTATATCTACATAATGAAATGACCTTTTTATTTTTTCTAAGATGTGTTCTTCTTGCATCATACATCCACCAATTGCTATTATTAGATTATTTTTTTCTTTTAGATTTTTTAGTTCTCCTACTTTTCCAAATAATCTTTCTTCTGCATTTTCTCTTACACAACATGTGTTAAATATTGCAAGATTTGCTTCTTTCATATCTTCTGTTTTTGTGTATCCCATTTGTTCGAGCATTCCACAGATTTTTTCAGAGTCGTTTTCGTTTAGCTGGCATCCCATTGTTAGTATTGTGTATTTTAGTTTTTTGTCTTTTATTATATTTTTTACTTTTTCCATGTATTGTTTTTGATTTTCTATTTCTTGGTTTGTGTTCATTTTGATTTTCCTTTCTTTTTGCTCTTTTTGTTTAAGAAGTATATCATATTTTGGGGTAAAAATCTACATTATAGTAGTAAATATTTTATATTTTTCCACAAAAAAATCGCCATATAATAGCGATTTTTATCTGCAATATTAATTCAAACATATTTTTCTAATTTCATTTATTCTCTTATTAATTTCATCTATATCAATTTTCCCATCATAATCAATACTATCTTTTATTCCATATTTTTCTTTAATATTTATTATTCTTTTCACACTCATATTTATTCTGTATTTATTTAAATTTCCACAATTAACCATTTCATAAATTTTTAAAATTGCCTTTTCTTCATCCTTTTCATTAAATCTCATTATGCTTATATCGTTTCCAGCCTCAAATGATTTAACTAATGCATTTACAGTTCCATATCTGTATCTAATAGCTTTCATTTTTAAATCATCAGATATTACAAGACCTCTATAATGATATTTTTTTCTTAAATATTTTGTTATAAATTTTCTTGACATTGAACATGGATTTTTATCGAACAAATCTCTTATTTTTAAGTGTCCTATCAATATGCCATCTATCCCTTCATTTATTGCATTTTCAAATGGTATCATATCTTCATTTTCTAAAGTTTCCATACCTAATTTTATTCTAGGAAGCATAAAATGAGAATCTCCTTTTGTTGCACCATGTCCTGGAAAATGTTTGGCAACTGCTATTATATTCTTGGCTTTATATTCATTTATTTGAATTAGTCCATATTTACTTACCTTTTTATAATCTTTACAAAAACTTCTATCCCCAATTGCCTTTGTATCAAATCTTTTCAAATCAAGCACAGGTGCGAAGTTCATATTAAATCCTGCTTTTGATAAAATTTCGCTTATAATACTTGCAGCTTTCTTTACTCCTTCTTCTCCCATTTTGTTTGCAATTAGGTTTGCTACTGGCAAATTTAAAAATTCTTTTGGCATACGATTAACTCGTCCACCTTCTTGGTCAATTGAAATAAAAAGCGGTATTTTGTTTTGACTATTTAGCTCTTTTAAATCTTTTATCAAATTTATCATTTCTTCATATGATTTGAAATTTTTTCTGTAAAGAATAATTCCACCTATTTTATATTTTAATATTAATTTTCTTGTTCTTTCTGTAATTTTATTTCCATCTATTCCAACAATAATCATTTGACCAATTTTTTCTTCTAAACTTAAATCTTCTATTTTTAATTTCATATTTTTTCCTTATCTCCAACATATTGTGTTGCAATTCTATTTTCAGGTTTTATATCAAGCAGATACAAAATAACTAAAAATACCCATTCTAATGGTTTCATAATAACATATGTAATGTCTGCTTGAATGGCAGTATTTATGTGTTTAGAAATAGGATATCCATATTTATCATAAATATATCTTACAAAGTGATGAAATCTAGGTGTTTTTTCCTGAATGAAATCCTCAAATGCATTTGCAACACATAGTTGTCTATTTACAACAATTTTTTCTCCATGTCTAATTCCCATTCTTATAGGTCTTACCAGTTTTTTATGACCTCTTAGTGAAACTGTACATAAATAATGTGCATCATATGTAACAGATGGAGGTGATACTTTAGCAGACAAAGTCCAATCACTAGTTTCCAAAAATGCTTTTATTGCTTCATCTGGTCTTTGCCCAAATAGCACTAATATGCAAATTAATATAGCCATAAGTGGTAAGGATAATATAATTGCTAAAATTGGCCAATTATCTGTATCATAAAGAATTTTACTACATTTATTTAAAAGTTTATTTTTATATTCTTTTTGTTCTAAATTTTGTTCTTTATATACTTTCATAATTTCTACTTGAGCTCTTAAACTACATAGTATATAATTTATTGGAAAAATAGCCAAAAATGGTACTTCTATTATATCAAAATTTTTGCTTATCTGAATTATGAACATTACCATATATATTGAGCAAATTACAGTTCCAGACATTGCACATACAATAGCCAATGGCGGTAAATTTAATTTTCTTTTTCTTATCAATATATACGATATAAGCCCTACCGCAAATATTCCAAGAACAGTTGGCATGCTCCAAGAAGCTATTGGGCTATGTACTTCTATTTCAAATCCTCCTAGTCTTAGGCCCTCTGTGTAATCTTTAAAATCCTGAACTATATACCAGAACACAGTTAAAAATATTCCTAAAATGAAGGTTGTGTAATCAATAAAATTTTCTTTTATTTTTTTCTTTTTAAATAAATTTATTATATTAAATATCGTTAAAAGTGCAGGTGTAATTACACATATAAATAATACTATTATACATATTAATGTTGCCATTTTTCCTCCTTAATCTGCAATATATTCTATTGTTTTTACAAATCCATTTATATTATCTACATCGGTTATTTTTGTATCTAAAGTTATATCACACATTTCGTGTAATACATAACCATAGTTTGATTGTAAATGATATCCCATTCCTAAAAATGTTTCTGTTTGATTATTTACATTTAATTTTATTGGATATGTAAAATTGTCATAACTATAAAGAACTATTATATACCCTTTTCCATCACTATCTATATTTGTATATTCAATCGACATTCCATCAATTCTATATGTGTCTTTAAGATATCTTTGGATTTCTTCTTTTGCAGTATCTTTCGAACTTCTTTTTATATTAACTGCCTGTATATTTTGAATATTGTCATTTTTGCCTGTGTTTTTTCCTTCTACATATACCAAATCGCCAACGTTTAAATCTGAAAACTGAATTTTGCTATTTTTTTCGTATTCTTTTATTGATGTTTCGCTATTTATATTTACCTTTGCTATTATTATTTGACTATCATAACCTATTTGTATTTGATTGTCTTTTATGCTCGTTATAATTCCACTAAATGTAACATTAATTTGTGTATTATCACTAATACTTGTATTTTGTTCATTTGAAGCATTTTCCAGATATATGCAATTTGTATTTACAACCTTACTTACTATAAGAACATTTACTTGATAATCACTTCTTGTATTTCCAAGCTTATATTTTATATTTCCAATATTTTGCTTTATTTCGTTTATGTCATATTTCGAAATTGTTATTATTACATTTTCTTTTTCAAAATCTACATCTTTTAATTGGTTATTTGATTTGAAATTTAATTGTTTTAATAAATTTTCATATCTATTCTCATCATATTCTATAACTGTTTGATAAACATTATTTTGATATATCCCACTCTGTTTTAGCTCTATATCTACATTTGTAGGTAATTCTTTTAGAGCATTTTCCGAAGTATAACTATTGTTTTTATCAAAATTATATTTTGTCATTACTTTTGTTTGACTATCTAATTTTGCCGTTAATCCTTTTACATCATCAAGCGATGTTTTTATAACTTGCCCACTGTCTGTAAATCTCCTTATTATGCCTATTTCACTTTCTTCTAGCATAAATACAATGTTTTTGCTCTTTGTATTATAATCAAACTCTACAAAACTCCCTTTATTTTCAAATTCTGCTATTTCATTTTCTGAATATACTTTACCTTCAATTGGGTTATATGTTCTGTTATATAATTCTGAATAGATTTTAGAATATGCTTTTGTTCCCTCTTGAATTATATAATAGTCACCATTAGTTTTCTTGTATATTATTCTATCTGGTTGTTGTAATGTTAAGTTCTGACCCACTTGTCCTAATTCTCCTTGTTTTTCCTGATTTTTTTCTACTTTATATATCGCAAATAAAATTAGCCCTATACTTAATAGTAATATTAGACATTTTCCAGTTATTAACATTTTTTTATTTTTTTGTATTTTTCCAATAGCTGTTACAAGTATGCTTGTTATAAAGCAAATTATTATAATAAAATATATTGACATAATTTTTTCCTCCTTAAAACACATTCTTCAATTGTTTTAATTCTTTTATCACGTAAACTCCTTCTAATTCATCTTTATATTCTTCTGCTTTATTTTTTATATCTCTCCATACAACATTTTTTATCCCTGCATCTATTGCTCCCTTTATATCCATTTTAAGGCTATCTCCAACCATAGCAATTTCATCCATTTGAAATTTTCCCGCCGCTTGCTCAAAGCTTTCTTTATATGGTTTTGCATATTTTTCTGCTCCATAAAATTCAGTAAAAAATTTACATATTCCTATATTTTCAAGTCTTTTTATTTGACATTCGATAAACCAATTTGTAAGTATAACTAATTCATATTTTTTAGATAAATACTCTAATGTTTCAAAATCTTCCTTTGGATATTCTGTAGGTACTGCTATCCTTCCTATATTTTCTAGCCATATATCCATAAATTCATATGGCAAATGTAGATTTAGTTTTTCATTTAAGTAATCTATCACTTCTCTTTTGTCGAACTTTATTTTTCCTTCCTCATATTCTGATTCCACTTCATTTATTTTTTTGTATAAGTCGTTTGTTTTGGGATAATTTATTGCATTTAGAGCTATATCTGCTGCTTTTTCGTATTCGTCTTTCCACATTATTAGTGTGTTATCTAAGTCAAATATTATTCTCTTTATCATTTTGTTTCTCCTTATCTTCGATTTTTATATTGTTTTTAACTGTTATTCTTACTATCACATTCTTTTACATATCTCACAATATCTGAATTAACCATTTGTATTCTTTCGTCTCTTAGAAGTTTATCATTTATCTTACAATTAGGAAATAAATAGCTTTCCCATCTATTGTCATAGTATTGTAAATATTTATTTTCCTCATTTTTTATAATTATAATTGCGTGTTTTCTTTCCATTTTTTTCCTCCTATTTTTTTCACTTTAATTCTTCTAAAATTCCATATACCATTGCTATATCTGTAGGTATAATACCCTTAAATTATATTTTTTTATATTTTCCTTAGTAGCAACCACTTTTTCACTAAAATAATACCATATTTTTCCACATTTGTCTTAAATTTTTCAAAAAAAGTATGTAAAATTTAAAATCTCACATACTTAAAAATAACATTTTCATTTTTCATAATGACCCTTACAAGCTACTATAATTATTTTTCCGTTCTTTTATTGTATATACAATTCTATTTGTATCATCAATTCTTCTACTCCAATATCCGGTCAAGTTTTCTTTTAGAGGTTCTGGCTTTCCAATTCCCTCAAAAGAATTTCTTTGTATATCTTTTAATACCATATTTATTCTCTTTAATGTTTTTTTATCTTGTATCTGCCAATAACAATAATCGTCCCATGCTCGTTCGTCCCATAATAATTTCATTTTATTCATCTTCCTCTATTAAATCATGTTCTTCTAGTTTTGCTACTCCATCATTTATGTCCTTAACAATATTTTCCAAATAACTCATATTGCTTTTAGAATAAAATGGGTCTGCTTTTATTTCAAATGGTAATTTGTGTTCTCTTAATACTGTTTTTATAAACATATTTATTGCAACAGATACATTCATTCCTGTTTCATTACAAAAAACTTCAAAACTTTTTTTATCATTTTCATCTATTCTAACACTTAAATTTGCTTGAGCCATACAAATCGCCTCCTTTTGTATTACATTATATTATTATTGTGTGATTTTGTCAATACATTATTCATTTTTTCAAAAAAAGTATGTGAAATTTTAAATCTCACATACTTTAAAAATCTTATTTTACAACCTCAACAAAAATATTCAAATTTTCCCCATTAATAGGAGTTGAAACATATTCTTTTCCATTCACATTATACAAAACATCTTTAGCCAAAGTATCATGTTTAATAATATCCTCATATTTCTTAACAACAGCCTCTAAAGTTTCGTTTCCATCAACATAAAGATTAATATTATCCATAACCTCAAAGCCACTGTCTTTTCTCATATTTTGAACTTTAGACAAGATTTCTCTTAAATATCCCTCTTCTCTTAATTCAGGTGTAATTTCAGTTTCAATAACAACACCAATTTCACCTGTTCCGCTAAATGCAAAACCATCTTTTCCTTGCATTGTTACTAATAGGTTGTCTTTTGATAAAGGTATTTGAACTTCACCTATTTCAATATATTCGATATTTCCAGCTTCCACCTTAGTTGCAAGTTCCATTTGGTTAAATTCTGCTATTTTTTGTTTAATTTGAGGAATTAGTCTTCCATATTCTTTTCCAAGTACAGGAAGATTTGGTTTTATCTCAAATTCAACATAATTTTTCATATCTGCACCTAAAACAACTTCTTTTACATTTAGCTCTTCTTTTACTATATCACTATAGTATTCTGGAAGATTTTTAACAGATATAAGCATTTTAGATAATGGTTGTCTGTTTTTGATATTTACAGAATTTCTTGCGCTTCTTCCTAGTTTTACTATTGTGTAAGCTAGATCCATTTCCTCTTCTAGTTTTTTATCAACTTCTGTTTCATCTACTTCTGGCCATGAACATAAATGGATACTTTCTTCTGCATCTTTATCTAATCCTACAACTAAGTTTTGGTAAATTTCTTCAGTCATAAATGGGATAAATGGTGCTGAAATTTTGCTTAATGTAACTAGTACTCTGTATAATGTAACATAAGCTCCAATTTTATCATCAGTTAATTCTGTTCCCCAGAATCTTTCACGATTTCTACGTACATACCAGTTAGAAAGTCTATCTGTAAATGCTTCTATTTGATTTGCGCTTCCTGTTATGTCATATTTTTCTAGTTTTTCATCTACTTCTTTTACTAATGTATTTAACTCAGAAATTATCCATTTGTCCATTACATTTTTTGATTTGAAATCTTTATAATTTAATGGATTGAATTTGTCTATTTCTGCATATAAAACATAGAATGAGTATACATTCCATAATGTTGCTAAAAATCCTCTTTGAGTTTCTTGTACATTTTCTAAAGATAATCTTGTTGGTAACCAAGGTGCTGAACATGTATAGAAATGCCAACGAGTTGCATCTGCTCCTACTGTATCTAATAGTAAAAATGGGTCTACTCCGTTTTTCTTAGATTTAGACATCTTTTGACCTTTGCCATCTAAAACATGTCCTAAAACTATACAGTTTTCAAATGGTGATCTTTCAAATAATGCAGTTCCAATTGCAGTTAAAGTATAGAACCATCCTCTTGTTTGGTCAACCGCTTCTGAAATAAATCCTGCTGGGAATTCTTTTTCAAATAGGTCTTTATTTTCAAATGGGTAATGTAATTGTGCAAATGGCATTGAACCAGAGTCAAACCAACAGTCTATAACTTCTTTAAATCT
>CAKPNI010000021.1 GCA_934168355.1 uncultured Clostridia bacterium | reverse complement strand
AATTCATAATATCCTCCTTAAAATTTAAAATAAAACAGTGAAAAAACTATCACCAAAAAATATTTTAACACAAATTTAGAAAAAAGTATAGACAAAATGCAAAAAAAGTGCTAGTATGTCAAACGTAAGTTATATGTCAGGGCTTGAATTAAGCTATAAATATGAGAAATCATAAAATCTTGAAATTTTTTACAAATTAAAATTAAATTCCAAAATATTCAAAATAATTAAAATCAAACCGAAAGGAGGAAACAATATAAGCAAACTAATAAATATATTTTTCATAACACTCATAATCAATTCATTCATAACATTTTACACAATCTACAACTTTTTAGATTTCAAAATATTCCAAAACAAACAAGGAATAAAATTAAAAATCAAACAAGAAAAAATAACCGCAAAAAGGGATGATACACTATAAAACGAACAATATTTAGTATAACAACACTGCTAATATGTACAATCATATTCTGGCATATATTAAAACCAATATTTACAGCACAAGAACTCCTAATAACCTACGGCATAAAGCCATTCGACATATGTGAAGCAAATAGCGGGTTATGGCAATATATAAAAATAGCCTATATAATAACATTTACGACATCAAACCTAATATGTAGCAACTTACTATATAACAAAATTCCACTTAAAGAAAAGAAAACAAAAAGCAACGCCCCACAAGAAAAAGATAACGAACTAAAACTACTAATAGGCTACAACAAAAAGACAAAAGAAAAAGTCTACTTACCAAAATCAGGTTTATTTCAAAACTTTTTAATAACAGGAACAATTGGTTCAGGAAAAACAAGTTCTGCAATGTATCCATTCACAAAACAACTTATGAAATATAACTACTTAAACCCCAATAACAAAATAGGAATGTTAATTTTAGATGTAAAAGGAAACTATTATAACCAAGTAAAAAAATATGCCGAAAAATATAATTTAACGAAAGATTTAATAGTAATAGAATTGAATTCCAATATAACTTACAACCCACTTCACAAGCCAAATTTAAAGCCAATTGTGTTAGCAAACAGATTAAAAACAATACTAGAACTTTTTTCAGAAAATAATTCAGAAAGCTATTGGCTAGACAAAGCAGAGCAAATTTTAGCAGAAGCAATAAAACTTTGTAGATTCTATAATGACGGATATGTAACATTTAACGAAATCCATAATTTAATAACCGTTCCAAATTATTACAAAGAAAAAATACAAAAGCTAAAAGAATTATTTATTTCAAATAAATTCAATTTAGAGCAAATTTATGAACTAAACATGGCATTAAACTTCTTTGAACGCGAATTTGAAAGTTTAGACCAAAGAACCACAAGTATTTTAAAATCCGAAATAACAAGAATTACAAATACATTTATATCAGACTATAATGTACTAAAAACATTTAGTCCCCAAAAACAAGAACTAACATTTTTTGGTTTCGAGGACGTAATAAAAAATGGCAAAATAGTTGTCTTAAATATGAATATTGCAGAATATAAAAACTTATCCAAAATAATTGCAACATACTTAAAATTGGACTTTCAAACCGAAATTATGAGAAGTTTAAGCAATAAAAACGAAAGAATAACTGCCTTTATTTGCGACGAATACGCAGAATATGTAACCAAAACAGATAGCGACTTTTTCGCCTTAAGTAGAGAAGCAAAATGCATAAATATTGTAAGCACACAAAGCTATTCATCATTAAAAAACACTCTAAAAGACGAAACATCTGTAAAAGTAATATGCCAAAATCTAATAAACAAAATATGGTTTAGAACAGATGATATTTTCACAATAGAAGAAGCCCAAAAACAGCTAGGGAAAGAGGAAAAAGAGAAAGTTTCTAAAAACATATCTGAAAGTGCAAAACAAACTAAATATAATTATTTGACTAAATCCTTGGTAAATAAAGATTCTAGCATTTCGGAAAGTTTAAATATATATACTCAAAATGACTATGTATATGATACCAACTTTTTTACCTTAGAATTAGAAACATTTAATTCACTATGTTTTTTATCAGATGGAAATAAAATTTTAAAACCAACAAAAATAGGAATGTACCCATATTTTTTTAATGAAAAGGAGGAATTATTATAAAAACAAGAAAAACATTTTTGATAAATTTTATATTAATATTATCAGTAGTACTAATATTTGCGTTAACAAATATAAGCTTATGTGCAGGAACACCAAAACTTGTAAGTACAATAGAAAAAGCATTTCAAAACATAGAATCATGGCTTATAAAGCTTGCAACACCAATGGCAGCAGTTGCAGTGGGCTCTGGGCTTTTTATGCAAAAATTTAGCTTAGGTGACGAGGAAAAAATAAGAACAGGGAAAAAGTTAGTAAAAACAGCTCTATTTTCATATGTGTTCATTTTAGCAATTGACCTAGTATTATCTGCAATACAATCTTTAATATAGAATGGAAGTGAAGTATTGGAAAATAATACTGAAATAACAAATAACATAATAAACACAATTAATACTATATTTGAAAACCTGTTTTCTTCAATTGACAACAACTTATATGGAGTTTTAGATGATTTAGTTTTCGTAAATAAAAACATTTTAAATGACAAATATTTTAGCAAATTATTTGGAACATCTACGGCAAATGGAATATTGTTAATTGCAAATTCCTTGCTTATAGGAATTTTGCTTTATTATGCAACAAAATACATGATGTCAAATTTTACTTATGAAAAAACAGAAAACCCATTTCAATTTGTTTTTAAATGTATAATTTTTGGGATTTGTATGAATTGTTCATTTTTCATAATAGAACAAATTTTAGATTTAAACAACAATGTGTGTTCATTAATTATAGGAATTGGAGAAGACCTGTGGGGAAAAGATATATGTTTTACAGGTTTAATAACAGAAATAAATGACAATTTATCTATAAACAAAAACAATATAGATATTTTTACATTAGATGGCTTAATAAAAGGAACACTTACAATATCACTTTTAAACCTAGTATTTTCATATTCCTTAAGATATATTTTAATAAAAGTATTTATATTATTTTCGCCATTTGCATTTTTATCTTTAACATTAAATAGCACATCAAATTTTTTTAAATCATGGTATAAGAGCTTATTTTCACTTTTATTTATACAACTTATAGTATCAATTGTATTATTGCTATTGTTTTCAATGGATTACTCCAAAGAAAATTTGGTAAATAAATTTATTTATATAGGTGGCATTTATGCTTTAATAAGGGCAAATTCCATAGTTAGGGAACTATTTGGCGGAATTTCAACAACTGTTCAATCTGGAATAAGTAGTTTAAAATCATTTTCAAAATGAAAGGATGTGTAAAAAATGAAATTTATATTTCCACAAAATTATAAGTTTAACACCAAAATATTAGGAATTATAGATTATCAAACAGCCATATTAAATTTAATTTGGGATGGACTAATATTTTTAGTTTTAAATATAATATTTAAAAGCATAAATATCAAGATATTTTTATTTATAACATGTAGCTTTCCAATGCTTATATTTAGCATAATTGGAATAAACGGAGACAACCTAATAAATGTAATAATTTACATGTCAAAGTTTATAATAAAACCGAAATTGCTTTTTTATAGTAAATAAAATAGTTATTTCTCTAATTTTCTAGTTTTCTTATCAATTTTCGTATTTGAAAAATTATGGATTAATGATATAATTTGACAAATGGGGTTGATTAAAAATGAAATTAGAACAAAAAGAAAAAGCAATGATATTTGAAACGACTGAAATACCAAATATATTTTTCGCAGAACACTTAAGCAATATGCCGGGAGATTATCTAAAAATATATTTATATTTGGTATTTTTATCTAAATATAATGGAGAAATAGGTGTAAATGACTTATCTAAAAAATTAGCACTTCCAATAAACACAATAAGTGAGGGAATGAAATATTTAGAAAAAGAAGAACTAATTTTAAGAAAAGCGCAAGGATTTGAAATAGTAGATTTACAACAAAAAACACTTAATAATTTATATAACTTAAAAGTAGAACCAAGTAGTGAAAAAATAGAACAAAATGAGCAAAACAAAGAAAGACTAAGACTTATAGAATACTTAAACAATAAGTATTTCCAAGGAATTATGGGACCAACTTGGTATTCAGATATAGACAATTGGATGGATAAATTTGGATTTGATGAACAAGTTATGATAAATCTATTTGATTATTGTTACAATAAATCAGCTTTACACAGAAATTATGTACAAGCAGTAGCAGAAGCATGGGGATTAAACAAAATTAAAAATCTTGATGATTTGGAAAACTATTATATGGTTCAAGATAAGTTAATGAAAATAAAGAAAGAAATTGCAAAAAAATTGGGAAGAAGAAATGGACTTACTCAATATGAAGAAGCTTATATTGAAACATGGGTAAATGAATACAAATATGATTTATCAATAATAGAAATTGCATTAAAAAGAACAACATTGCGTTCTGCACCAAGTTTTGAGTATATAAATAATGTAATAAAAGATTGGAACGACAGAAACCTAAGAACACCTACACAAGTAAATGAATTTTTAGAGCAAAGAAAGAAGCAAAACAAAGATGCAAAAGAATTACAAAAACAAGTTAAAAAAGAAACATTTGAACAAAGAGCATATAGTAATTTAAGTTTCTTATATGCAAATAAAAATATAGAGGGAGTGAATAATGGCAACTAGTGATTTGGACGTTTTATTAGTCGAATACGAGCAAAAAAAGAGAAATGCAGAATATGATTTACAAAAAAGAAAAGAAAAAATATATAAAAAAATTCCGAGGCTTGAGGAAATAGATGATAAAATAAACAAAATATCTATTCAAAAAACAAAAAGCATTTTAATAAATCAATTAACAAATAGCTTAAATACAGAACTAGAAAATGAATTATTAAACCTAAAAAAAGAAAAAGAAGGGATATTAAAAAAGGAAAATATTGATTTATCATATTTTAAGCCGAAATATGAATGTGACAAATGTAATGATACAGGATATATTACATATACAGATAGAAAAGCCGAAATGTGTAGTTGCTTAAAACAAAAGCTTATAAACTTGTTGTATAATAAGTCAAATTTAAGCAACTTACAAAAAGAAAATTTTGAGAATTTTAATTTTAATAGATTTTCAGATGAAGTAAATATTCAAAAATATAATATGAATATATCGCCAAGAGAAAATATAAAAAATATAAAAGAAGCAAGTGAAAATTTTATAAAAAACTTTAGCAATCCAGAAACCAAAAATTTATTTTTTACGGGAAATACTGGTCTTGGAAAAACATATATGACAAACTGTATAGCAAACGAAATGTTAAAACAAGGAAAAACCGTATTATACCAAACAGCTCCAGTACTTCTTGAAAATATAATTGATAATAAATTTACTAAATACAAAACAAATAGTACAAATGATTTTAATAATCAAGTACTAAATGTTGATTTACTAATAATAGATGATTTAGGAACAGAATGTATTAATAGTATGAAATTAAGCGAATTGTTTACAATACTGAATTCAAGGAGTTTGAATTTGAATAATAAAATAACGAAAACAATTATCTCCACAAATTTAAGTATAGAAAAAATATTTAATGTTTATGAAGAAAGAATAGGCTCAAGAATTGCTGGATTTTATGATATTTATTATTTCTTTGGAGATGATTTAAGACTAATGAAATAAATAAAAAATCTACTAATTAAAGATTTTAATTAGTAGATTTTTTAGTATATTATTTTATTTCTTCACCCAAAATATTTTTAATATTTTCTAATTCTGTTTTAAAAGTATTGTAAGTTGTTTTGCTTAAGTTTGGACTATATCCAGCCTCGAAACTATCAATAGCATTTTGTATATTTATAATTTTAAACTTCTGAGTGGATTTTGATGTATCTTTATAAATATATATTGGAGTATATTTTACAGTATTTATTTTTATTTTTCCGTTTTCGTCTTTTGTAACACTTACATTCATAATAGCAGAATCCCTAGTATATTTCTTATTTTGGTCAGCTAAAAGATTACCTAAAGAGTAAATAACTAGTCCATCTTTTGAAGTTCCATCATCTAAAGTAATTTCTCTTTTTTCAAAGTTTTGCAAAACATGTGGATGATTTCCTATAATGATATCTGCTCCATTTTTAAATAAAAAGTCTGCCAAATCTTTTTGCTTCGAATTAGGAGTTGTTTGATATTCAATTCCCCAATGCATGCTTACACAAATCATATCTGGATTTTGTTTCTTTGCTAAATCAAGTTGTTTTTTTATTAGGTCTTTATCTATTAAGTTTACAGAGTAAGATTTATCAGATGGCACTGTGATTCCGTTTGTTCCATATGTAAAACTTAAAAATGCAATTTGTATGCCTTTTACATTTTTTACTAGAATTTTGTTTTGTTCTTCTTCTGATTTAAATGTTCCGGTATGAGATATATCGGCATCATCTAAGTAATTAATTGTGCTTTCTATTCCACTATATCCTTTATCATAGCAGTGATTATTTGCAGTAGATAAAACATCAAATCCTACTTTTTTTAGTGTGTATGCTAAGCTTTCAGGTGTGTTAAATGTAGGGTAGCTACTATAACCTTTTGAGCTTCCTGCAAATGTGGTTTCTAGGTTACCTATTGCGATATCTGCAGTTTGGATGTTATATTTTATGTCATCAAATATGTAGGAGAAATCGTAGGTATTTGATTGTTTATTAAATGCGTCATTGTAAATTGTATTGTGGCACATTATATCTCCGGTAAGTGCCATGTTTATTGTTGTGCTTTTTTTAGTTGGTTCCGTAGTAGTTGTGTTATCTGAATTATTATTTTGAGTATTGTTTGTTGAATTGTCGGTCATAGTTGTTTGTGTAGAGTTTGATTGATTAGTGTTATCGGAAACTTCTGATAAATTGGTTTGATTATTATTGGTTTTATTATGATTTATCAGTGAGTTTATAAATATAAGTAAAAATATAATAATTAATATTGCTAAAATTTTTGATGTTAATTTTAGTGTAGATAAATTGGAATTGTATCTACTTCTTTTGGTTCTTCTATTTCTCATGGGTTTGTCCTCCTTTTATAATTTTTGTATAATTAGATTATCATAAAAATAGTAAATAAGCAATATATGGAAAATAAAAAATTTGAATAGCTTGATTTTTCAGCATTTTTATAGTAAAATATACAAAGCCCAAAAAGAGAGGAGAGAAAAAAATGTTATCTGCAAATGGAGTAACAATAAGATTTGGAAAAAGAGTTTTATTTGAAGATGTAAACATAAAATTCAATAAAGGAGAATGCTACGGAATAATAGGAGCAAATGGTGCTGGAAAATCAACATTCCTAAAAGTGCTATCAAAAGAAATCGAGCCAAGCAAAGGAGATGTAACCTTAGACAGAGGAGAAAGAATATCAGTATTAAAGCAAGACCACTTTGCATATGAAGATTTTACTGTAATAGACACAGTAATAATGGGAAATAAAGAGCTATATGACATAATGAAAGAAAAAGAAGAAATATATGCAAAACCAGACTTCACAGAAGAAGATGGAATGAAAGCTGCAAAACTAGAAGAAAGATTTGCCGAACTAGATGGATGGAATGCAGAATCAGATGCAGCAATGCTTTTAAATGACTTAGGAATAGTGCCAGAAAATCACTATAAATTAATGAAAGACATAGAAGCAAGAGAAAAAGTAAAAGTCTTATTAGCACAAAGTCTGTTTGGAAATCCAGATATACTTTTACTAGATGAGCCTACAAACGACTTAGACTTAAAAAGCATAAATTGGTTACAAGAATTCTTAATAAACTTCGAAAACACTGTAATTGTAGTATCACATGATAGATATTTCTTAAACAAAGTTTGTACATATATAGCAGATGTAGACTTTGGAAAAATAACAGTATATCCGGGAAATTATGATTTCTGGTATGAATCAAGTCAATTAGCACTAAAACAAGCAAGAGAACAAAACAAGAAAAAAGAAGAGAAAATAAAAGAATTGCAAGACTTTATCGCAAGATTTAGTGCAAATGCATCAAAATCAAAACAAGCAACATCAAGAAAGAAAACATTAGAAAAAATTCAGCTAGATGAAATAAGGCCATCAAATAGAAAATATCCTTATGTAGATTTCAAGCCAGATAGAGAACCAGGAAAAGAAATATTACAAGTAAAAAATATTTCAAAAACAATAAATGGAGAAAAAATATTAGACAATATTTCATTTACAGTAAAATCAAAAGACAAAATTGCATTTTTAGCAGACAATGAAAATGCAAAAACAGTATTATTCCAAATAATAGAGGGAGAATTAGAGCCTGATGATGGAGAAATAATTTGGGGACAGACTATTACACATACTTATTTCCCTAAAGATAACAGCTATTTATTTGAGACAGACGAAAACATTACAGATTGGCTTAGAAAATATTCAAAAGACCCGGATGAAACATATGTAAGAAGTTTCCTAGGTAGAATGTTATTTTCTGGAGAAGAAGCACTAAAAAAAGCAAAGGTAATTTCAGGAGGAGAAAAAGTTAGATGTGTTCTTTCTAAAATGATGTTATCTGGTGCAAATTTCCTAATTATGGACGAACCTACAAACCATTTGGATATGGAAAGTATTACATCTGTAAATGAGGGAATGAAGAAATTTATTGGAAATATTTTATTTACATCACATGACCATGAGCTTACACAAACAGTTGCAAATAGAATTATTGATATAAAACAAGACGGAAAAGTAATTGATAGGGAAGTTACTTATAATGAATATTTAGGTGTAGAATAAAAATAAAAATCGCAAAGTAAATTTTGCGATTTTTATTTTTTATTCATTAATATTGTTATTGTTTACTACAGTAGTTTCAATTGAATCATTATTACCAGCAACAAATTTATAGAATGCAACAATTGCAAATTGAATATAAGGTACAAGCCATAAATATCCAATACTTAATGTAAATGCGCATAAAATTGCCCAACCGATAAATGATAATTGTAACCAAAATAATTTAGCACGTTTTCCATTCATCAATTTTTGACTTTGCTCAACAGCTTCTTCAGCAGAAACTTCTGGCTTTTCAGCTACAACAATGTATGCTAATTGGTAATAATATGATTTTGTTATAATCCAGATAGAAGCTACTATTAAAAGAATGATACCTATAAATAAAAAGAATGTTGATGCAGATGATGTACTATTGGATAATATTGCTGTTGCAGAACCCATTGATGCAAATGCAATTATAATATAAGAAACTATTTCTAATATTATAGGTAGTATCAATTTCAAACAAATTTGAAATGTTATTGCCCAACTTTTGCCAAAATTGTTAAATCCTGATGATAAAAAATCAAAAGCTTTAACATCTTCTCCATTAAATAATCTTACAAGAGAAATTACTAAGCCTAAAGCTAAAGGCACTTCTATAATTGTGATAACTAATGAAAGTAATGCTTGCATATTGTCTGAAAATATTCCACTAATAAGGTCCATAACTATAATTATAAACATATATGCAAGAGTAATACAAGCACCTTTTCCCCATTTTCCGTCTAGTTTTTCACGAGCTTCTTTTCTAAAATCAGATGAAACCATAAATATACCCCCTTTCTTTTGTTATAATTATATGATACAAGAAGTAAAAATAAATGTCAATGCAAAATGTAACAAAAATCGACAAAATATAATCAATATTAATTTTGTGAAATTGTATAAATGCCTTGAAAATAGCACTACCAATCTGTTATAATAACAAAAAAATAGAAAGGACAAAAACAAATGGATAAAATAACACAAACAATTGCAAACGAACTACAAGTAAAATTTACTCAGGTAGAAAATGCAGTAAAATTAATAGACGAAGGAAACACAATTCCATTCATCGCAAGATACAGAAAAGAGGTAACAGGAGGCTTAAGTGATGAACAACTAAGAATATTAGGAGAAAGACTTAACTATTTAAGAAACCTAGAACAAAGAAAACAAGAAATAATAAAATCAATAGAAGAGCAAGGAAAATTAACAGATGAAATAGTAAAACAAACAGAAATAGCAACAACTCTAGCAGAAGTAGAGGACATATATAGACCATACAAACAAAAGAAAAAAACAAGAGCAACAGTAGCAAAAGCCAAGGGATTAGAGCCATTGGCAGAAATAATAAAGGAGCAAAAAGAAACAAAAGACATATATGAAATAGCAAAAGAATATGTAAACATAGAAACTTTATCAGAAGAAGATAAAAAGAACAAAGACAAAGTCGTAGCAGACGAAGAAGCAGCTATTGCCGGAGCCCTAGACATAATAGCAGAAGAGATATCAGATAACGCAGAATTCAGAAAGAAAATAAAGAAAATATGCTATAGAGAGGGGTTAATATCTACAAAAGCAGCAAAAGAAGACGAAAAATCAAACTACGAAATGTATTACGATTATAGCGAAGTAGTATCAAGAATTCCAAGCCATAGAATTTTAGCAATAAATAGAGGAGAAAAAGAAGAATTCTTAAAAGTAAAAATAGATAAAAACGAAGAGAAAATACTTGGAACTATCGAAAGAGAAATAATAAAAGGACAAACACAATTTACTGAAATGCTTAAAAATACAATATTAGACAGTTTCAAAAGACTAATAGAACCATCAATAGACAGAGAAATACGTTCAGACCTAACAGAAAAAGCAGAAGAAAAAGCAATAAAAGTATTTGGACAAAATGCAAAACAACTATTACTTGGAGCACCAATAAAAGGAAAAACAGTAATGGGATTTGACCCAGCATATAGAACTGGATGTAAAATAGCAGTAATAGATGAAACAGGAAAAGTTTTAGACATAGCAACAGTATATCCAACTGCTCCACAAAATGATGTAGAAGGAGCAAAAAAAGCACTATTAAAACTAATAGAAAAAGATAATGTAAACATGATAGCAATCGGAAATGGTACGGCTTCACGTGAATCAGAGGCATTTGTTGCAGATATGATAAAAGAAGCAAAACACGAAGTAAACTATGTAATTGTAAGTGAAGCAGGAGCCTCAGTATATTCTGCATCAAAACTTGCAACAGAAGAATATCCGGATATAAATGTATCTATAAGAGGGGCAATATCAATAGCAAGAAGACTTCAAGACCCACTTGCAGAGCTTGTAAAAATAGACCCCAAAGCAATAGGGGTTGGACAATATCAACATGATGTTAACCAAAAAAGACTAGCTGAAAGCCTTACAGGTGTAGTAGAAGATGCAGTTAATAAAGTTGGAGTAGATGTAAATACTGCAACACCATCACTTTTAAGCTATGTATCTGGAATAAATTCAAGTATTGCCAAAAACATAGTAAAATATAGAGATGAAAACGGAAAACTAAAAACAAGAAAAGAACTACTAAAAGTTCCAAAACTAGGCAAAGTAGCATTTGAGCAATGTGCCGGATTTTTAAGAATAGTAGATGGAACAAATCCATTAGAAATAACAGCAGTACACCCTGAAAGTTATGATGCAGCAGAAAAACTACTTGAAAGTGTTGGCTTTGAAAAAGAAGATTTAAGAAACAAAGACAAGGTAATTGATTTAAGAGAAAAACTAAAATCAGTAAATATTGCAAAAGAATCAAAAGACCTAGACATTGGAGAACTAACACTAAAAGACATAGTAGATGAACTTTCAAAACCGGGAAGAGACCCAAGAGACGAAATGCCAAAGCCAATACTAAGACAAGATGTACTAAAATTTGAGGACTTAAAAGAGGGGATGATACTTCCGGGAACTGTAAGAAATGTAATAGATTTTGGTGCATTTGTAGATATTGGAGTAAAATATGATGGTTTAGTTCATATTTCAGAAATGAGTGATAAATATATAAAAAATCCATCTGAATTGGTTTCTGTTGGGGACATAGTAAAAGTTAAGGTTATAAAAATAGATATGGAAAGACATAAAGTTGGGTTAAGTATGAAGATATAAAGCCAGAAAAAATTAGAAGCAATTAATAATAAAATTACTTCTAATTTTTTTACATTTTGTCCATCTAATCAAACTAACAATGAACCATAAAAGGTGTAAAATAATATGGTTTCATTATAAATAAAAAAATATCAATATAAATAGAAAAAAATATTGCAATTTATAAAAATTATCTTTATAATGAGGATATATTAAGGAGGGAAACGAATGAGAATAGGAAACATACAAAATGCTGAAAACAGCCAAAACAGCACATATAAAATCCTAGCAGTAGATGACGAAGCAGGAATAATCGACTCTTTATCAATATTCTTAAAAAGGTCAGGATATTCATTTACAGGAATAACAGACCCAGTAGAGGCTATAGAGAGAATAAAAACGGAGCACTTTGACTTACTACTATTAGACTTCATAATGACACCATTACATGGAGACCAAGTAGTAGAAGAAATAAGAAAATTCAACAAAGAATTATACATACTATTACTAACAGGCCATAAAGACTTGGCACCTCCACTAGAAACAATAAGAAGACTAGACATCCAAGGATATTGCGAAAAAAGTGACAAATTTGACCAACTATTACTACTAATAGAATCAGGAATAAAGTCAGTAGAACAAATGCGTCAAATAAAAGCCATAAACGAAAAACTAGCCAATACATTCAAACAACTAGAACAAGCATACATGGAAAGTATACAAACCGTAAGATACACAGTAGAAGCAAAAGATACATACACAAGAGGACACTCAGACAGAGTATCAGAATACTCAGTACTAATAGGAAAAAAACTAGGGCTATCAGAAGAAGACATAAACAGACTAAAAATAGGAGGGCTATTCCATGACGTAGGAAAAATAGGAGTACCAGACAACATCCTACAAAAAAACGGAAAACTATCTGAAGACGAATACTCAGAAATAAAAAATCACCCAACAATAGGAGCACATATACTATCAACTGCATCAATATTCAAAGACATATTACCAATAGTAAAATACCACCACGAAAGATATGATGGAAAAGGCTATCCAGAAATGCTTAAAGGAGAAGAAATACCATACCTAGCCAGAATAACAGCAATAGCAGACACATTTGATGCCATGACATCAAAAAGAGTGTACAGAGATTCTTTACCACTAGATAAAGTTATTGAGGAATTTAAAAGGTGCAGAGGTACTCAGTTTGACCCAGAACTAGATGATTTATTTGTAGATATTCTAGAAAATGATTATTCTGAAATAGAAGAAATTAAAAATAAATATCAGGCAGAAATATAGTTTTTTCAAAACGGGGACGGTTCTTTTTTTAAAAAAGAACCGTCCCCATTTCGAAATTTACAAAGGCAAAATAATATTAAACTTAGTTCCCTTACCAGCCTCTGACTCAAAAGTAATATTTCCATTAAAATGAGCTTTAATAGTAGAATAAGACATATAAAGTCCGAGCCCAGTGCCATTCTTACCTTTAGTAGTAATCATCTCCTTAAAAAGCTTATCCTTAACCTTTTGAGGCAATCCATCAGCATGATCCTCAATAGAAATAATCAAATTATTACTATCATCCAAATTAAAATCAAGGTTAATTTCTTCCTCAGTTCTACCATTATAAGCTTGAATAGCATTAGAAATCATATTATTAATAACTTGAACCAAGCTATTAACATCGCCATGAATAACAATCTTACTATCAACAAACATATGAACATTCAAATAAATAATAGCATTCTTAAGTTCATGTTTCATCAAAATATCAATTCTCTTAACAAGCTCCTCCAAGTCAAAAGAAACATTCTCAGTTTCAGAAAGAGTAACAGCTTGCCCTTTAACGGCTGTAATGATATCAGACATATACTCAGTATAATCTTTAATTTTATCAATCCAAACCGACATGTCCTTAGCAATAGCATGATGGTCATCAAAGTTAACAGAAGGATTTTCAATAGATAAATCATACTCCTTGACCAAATCAGTTAAGCCTTCCGCTGCACCAGATATAGACATGATAGGAGTTTTAAGGTTATGAGCAATACCACCAATAAGTTGACCAAGAGAAGCCAAACGCTCACTTTCCATAAGGCTATCTTGGTTATCCTTAATAGTTTTCATATCTTCCATATGTTGAGTAATATCTTTAAACAAAATCAAAGTACCAAGAAAAGTCTTATTATTATTCAAACTGCTAAATTCAATATTAAAATACTTATTTAATCTATCAAAATGAGTAGTCAAAGACTGCATTTTGGTTGTATTCTTAGTTTTAGTAAGCAACTTGTTTAATTTTTCTTTGCCAATTTCATCAATAGAAGAAGTAATATCAAAAATATTTTTATCCCTAATATCAGCATCTTTAACATGGAATAAATTCAAAAGGGTCTTATTAAAATCAATAATTTTATTATCCTCATTTATAACCAAATAACCATCAGAAATTCTATCAACAACTCTTTGTAAAGCAATTGGAGCAATGCTCAAAAATTTAAACTTAAAAATTGCAAGAGCAAAGCACACAATTGCAACTGTAAATGAAATTGGTGTTAAATAAATTGACATTTTTATAATATTTAAAGTTCCCAAAATATTAATTACAACAGGCACAATAGTTCCAGCAATTAATAAAAGAGATTGCTGAGAAAAGAAACCTGCATTTTTTATGGAAAACTTTATCAAATTTAAAATACTCAAAATAAGTAATCCATATGAATACAAAGTATGTACAATCATATATGGACCAGAAACAGTCTCATTTAGGTAAACTGAATATGTTTGGTAAAATAAATGATGACAATCATTTGTCCATAAAATAATTAAAGATAATATTGGTATAATTATAAAGAAAGTATAAATTCTTTTTAATTTTATTTTTGTTTTTGTAAAAACAGTGCTCGTAAAAAACAAACAAACAGGTAAAAAACAAGTACCAATATAAACAAAATAATCAAAATAAATAGGATTAATATTATATATAGGTGATAACACAATCTGAAGCAATAATCCTACATCACAAATAAGCAAACAAATTAAAGTTGCAAGAAAGCATGTTTTTAATTGGCTTGAAGCTATTTTTTGTTTTATAATTAAAGCCAAAACAAATGTTGCGGCAAATGATGCTAGTAAAATAAAAAAAGTAGATGATGAAGTTAATAACATTTTTTCTCCTCCTTAGTGATAAATTTTATAAGCCTACCAGAAGCAGAATAAAAGGCTTCTGGCAAACTAGTTATAAAAGATTAATATTTTTAAAATATTCAATATATTTAGTAATATATTCCTTATTAATTTCAGGCCAATTAAATCCAATTTCATTAAGATATTTTACACTAAAATCACAATCCATCAATATATTACTTACAATTTTGAATTTCTTTGTAGAATCCAAATCAGTTACAATACCTGAAATATCATTTTTCAAAATAGGGTCTTTCAAATACAAAGAAACCTTTTTAGAAAACTCTTTATTTGTTACAAAATCCACTTTAATATTAAGTTCATTTATAAAACTAATTAAATCCATAAAAGAAATTAATTTATTATTAAAAATATGGAAAATTGTAAAATCAGGATTAGATTGTATTAAATTAATAATAGCCTTAGCACAAAAATCAACTGGTGCAAATTCAGTAGCATGTTTTTTAAAGCCATTTTGGATAACTCCTAATTTAACAATAGCTTTTATTCTGTTTACAAAAGCATTTTCATTTGCATTAATCTGGAATTTTCCATCAATATATCTATTTGAAATATTACCCATCCTAAAAATAGTAGCATTTAATTTTTTATTTGAAACTTCTTCTAAAATAATCTTTTCAGCCTCAAATTTTGTTTGTAAATATGTATTATTTAAATTTTGATTTTTATATAAATCTTTTTCACTAAAATATGTAATATTTTTTTCTTGTTTTAAGCTATTTTCAGGAAGTCCAAGTCCTGAAACACTTGTAGTTGAAATATGATAAAGTCTTTTACTAAATTTCTCGCAAAAATCAATTAAATTTTTAGTTCCAACAACATTAATATTATAGAATTTATTATAATCTCCATAATGTTTAACAATTGCAGCACTATTGATTACAATATCAATATTATTTGCCAAGTCATTATATTCATCTTCAGACAATCCAAAATTACTTAAAGATGTATCTGCTTTTATAACCTTGATTTTTGTTCCCAAATAATCATCATATTTATTTCCAAAATAGAAATTCAATTGTTCCTTTAATCTTTGTATAGGTTCTTTGTTATTTTTGTTTCTAACAAAACAATAAACAGTTCCAATATTATTTGTACTAAAATAACTATCTAAAATATGTGAACCTAAAAATCCAGTAGCACCTGTAAGCAATACATTTTTAATAGGTTTTAATTCAATATTATTAGAAATATTTTTAACATCATTATATTCCAACAATTTATTAATTTTAGAATAATCATAATTTTCAAATTCATTTTCTTCATTTGAAGAAGAACTTGTAGCCTTTTTAGCAAGTAATCTAATAGTTGGATAAGCAAAAATATCTGCATAAGTAATATTTAGATTTTTATTTAAAGCCTCAACTTGAAGTTTTATAGCAGATAAAGAATCTCCACCCAAACTAAAGAAATTATCATTAATTCCGACCTTTTTAATATCAAATAAATTTTGCCAAATTTCGCATAAAGTTTTTTCAAGCTTTGTTGTAGGTGCAACATACTCTGATTGTGAATTTACAATAGGCTTTGGAAGTTTTTTAGTATCAATTTTTCCATTTACAGTTAAAGGGAAAGAATCAAGTTGTATTAATATATTTGGAACCATATAAAATGCAAGTTTGCTTTGTAAAAATAGAGTAAGTTTTTGAGTATCTATTTTTTTATCTGCAGTAAAATATGTTACCAAATATGACTTGCTTTTAGCCTTGTAAACTTGGCTGCAACTCTTAAATACACTTGGATATTTTATAACAGTATTATCAATTCCAGATAATTCAACTCTGTATCCAGATATTTTTACCTGATTATCAATTCTAGAAATATAAGAAATTGTACCATCATAATTCCATTTAGCTAAGTCACCTGTTTTGTAAATTTTAGGGCTTAAATCATTAAATGTATTTTTAACAAAATTTTTATTTGTTTCTTCTTCATTTGCAATATAGCCTTTTCCAACACCATCACCTGTAATGCAAATTTCACCAGAAACACCAATTGGAACAACATGCATATATTTATCAAGTATGTAGATTTTTGTATTTCCAATAGGTTTACCAATAGAAACGATTTTGTCTAATTTTATGGATTTAGTATATTCCAAAGCAGTAGAGCAAATTGTTGTTTCCGTTGGGCCGTAGCCATTTACAATTTTTATATTAGGGTTAAGTTTAAAATATTTATTTAATGTATGTCTTTTTATAGGTTCAACACCAACGAGTAATTTACTAATTTTTACATTTGGCTTAGTTTTTAGTAAATCATAAACTTCTTCCAAAATATTTGGTGGAATGTACAAAGTAGTTATTTTATTATTAACAATAGAATTAGCATATTTTACAATATTGCTAATAATTTCTTCCTCATAAATAACAAGTGTTGCACCATTTAGCAATGATAAAAACAATTCCCAAATACTAACATCAAACGAAATATTAGTAGAAGACAAAAGTCTATCATTTGAAGAAATTCCTCCAAATAAATTATAAAAAGAATGTACATAATTATTTAAACATTTATGAGTAATTTTAACTCCTTTAGGTTTTCCTGTAGAGCCTGATGTATAAATTACATAAGCTATGTCATCTGGATTAAGTTTTACATTATTAATATTTTTTGTATTTTTTATATTTTCAAAATTATCAATATAAACAGTTTCTGCTTTAAAATCCGTAGATTTTTGGTTTGTAAAAACTAATGGAGATTTACTGTTATCTAACATGTAATCAAGTCTTTCTTTTGGATAACCAACATACATTGGCATATATGTACAACCAGCCTTTAAAATTCCCCAAATTAAAATAACAAGCTCAATTGATTTGTTCATAAAAACACCAATAATGCTATTTTTTGGTATATTTTTATTATTTAAAATATTTAAGCAAATAGTATTTGATTTTTCATCCAAATCCTTATAGGTTATTTTTTTGCCATTTTCCTCAATTGCAATATTTAGGGGATTATTATACACCTTTAATTTAAATAAATCAACTAAAGATTTTTCTTTTGGATAATCCATTTCTGTTTTATTAAAATCAACTAATATTTTATTTTTTTCTTTTTGATAAAGCATATCAATATTAAATAATTCAATTTCCGGATTATTTACAACATCCTCTAAAATTTTTAAATAATGGTTTGCCATAGTATTAATGAAACTATTTGTAAATAAATTTGTGCAATATTCAAAACTTAAATTTAATTTGTCTTTTTCAGGGATAGCCTCTAAAGATAAATCAAATTTAGCAATTTTGCTATCTGGTAAATAGTAAGTAGAATTTATACCATTTAAATTAACAGTTGGATTTCCTTCATTTTGATAAGTAAATAAAACATCAAATAAAGGATTTCTACTTGCATCACGAGTAATATTTAGGTTATTTACAATTTCATTAAAAGGATATGATTGATGTTCGAAAGCTTGTAAACACATATTTTTTACAGAATCCATATATTCTTTAAAAGTTTTTCTAAAATGAACATGGAATTTCAAAGGCAAAGTATTTACAAACATACCTATAATATTTTGTGTATCACTGTTTTCTCTAGCGATAACAGGGGACCCAATTACCATAATTGTTTGCGTAGAATATTTAGAAAGCAATATGTAATAGGCACCTAGTAAAAACATATAGGGAGTTACCTGTAATTTTTTACAAAGGTCATTTATTTTTTTGGTGAATTCACTATTTAAAGTCTTATATACTTTTGCACCTTTAAATGATTTTTTTGCAGAGCGAGGACGTATATAAGGTAAATTCAAAACTGGAACATCATCTTCAAATTTACTAAGCCAAAACTTTTTATCATCTTCATAAGCACCTGATTTTAAATTAAAATTTTCCCATTCTGAATAATCTTTATATGTAAATTTGATTTCCTCTAATTCTTCATCATTATATAATTTGCATAAATCACTAATTAAAATTTGCATTGAAGTACCATCTGAAATTATATGATGTGTATCAAATAATAAAAGAGCAGTGTTATCAATTAATTTAATTATTCTAACTCTTAAAATAGGAGCTTTGCTTAAGTCAAATGGTTTTACAAAATCCACAAAATAATTATTAATATTATCATCTGTTGCATTTATTACATCTATTTTAAAAGAAAAATCTTTGCAAATTTTTTGAACAGGCACTCCATCAATTATTTCAAAATATGTACGAAGCGATTCATTTCTTTCAATTAATTTAGTAAAACAATTTTCAAGTTTTTCTATATCCGGAATTTTATCCATAAAAATTCCACCCGGCAAATTGTAAGAAACAGAACTACTATCTAAAATATAAGAACCATAATAAATTCTTTTTTGAGCAGAAGAAAGGTCATAATATTCTTTATTTTCTGCCTTTGAAAGATGATTTATTTTTTTCTTATTTTTTTGTTTATCAATAAATTCCGCTAATAATTTAATTGTATTATTTTGGAATAAATCTGAAATTTTAATATCAATTTTAAATTTATTTGATATTTCCGCAATTAATTTTATACAAGATAATGAATCTGCACCGAAATCAAAGTAATTATCCTGAGTTGATAATTCTTTTAAATTTAAAATATCCAAAAGTTCAGTTTGTAAAAATTTTTCGGCTTCATTTGAAGGTATCATATTTGTTGTATAAAATTTATTTACGTCTACCACTGGAAGCTTAGATTTATCAACCTTTCCACTTAAATTAATAGGCATTTGCTTTACTGAAATAAAGTAAGTAGGTATCATGTAATATGGCAAATATTCATTTAATTTTCTTTTTAAATCGTAAATATAATTTGATGTTTTTGCAAGTTCTCTATTTTTTAGAACAACATAAGAGCAAATAACAGATTTATTATTTACATTACAAATTGTAGTAAATGAGGTTTCAATTAAATCTAGTTTATTTAAAGTATTTGTAATTTCCCCAAGCTCAACTCTATGTCCTCTTATTTTTATCTGGTGGTCATTTCTACCTAAAAAGTGGATGTTTCCATTTGGGTCAAAATAACCTAAATCTCCTGTTTTGTAAAATATTTCATTATTTAATTTTATAAAAGATTTATTAGTTAATTCGTCATTTCCTAGGTATCCTAAAGAAACATTTTTACCACAAACATATAATTCTCCGGGTACATTTATTGGTTGAATATGTAAGTTTTTATTTAAAATAAAAATATTATTATTTGTTAAAGGTTTTCCTATTGGAACAACAGTGTTATCATTTAAATTTTTGGTTTTAGAAAATTTAAAAAATGTACAACAAATGCTTGTTTCAGTAGGTCCATAGCCGTTTACAATTTCTATATTTTTATTTAAATTATAATAATTATTTAATGTTGAATTTTTTATACTTTCAACACCAACTAATAATTTATTTATTTTTAAATCATTTTTTTTATCAATTAAATATTCATATAAAGTCTGTAAAATATTAGGTGGTATGTACATAAATGTAACTTTATTTTTTATAATAGTGTTAATTAATAAATTGATATTTGTTAAAGTGTTTTCCTCATAAAGCACTAAAGATGAGCCAAATACAAGAGGAACGAAAAGCTCGCAAACACTTACGTCAAAAGATATATTTGTAATAGACAAACAATTATCTTTTTCGCTAAATTTATTATTAAATTTGCTATTAAAACTATATAAAAAATTAATTAAATTACTATGCTTTAGCAAAACTCCTTTAGGTTTACCAGTAGAACCAGATGTGTAAATTACATAGGCAAGAGAGTTACTATCAATTTTTATATTAATTTTTTTGCAAGTAAAGTCGTTTAAATTAACATCTGCAAAATTAATTTTATTTTCTATATTAATATTAGTATTTGTTATAAGCAATTTAGAATTACTATTTTTTATAATATAATCAATTCTTTCTAGCGGATAATCTGGATGAATAGGTAGGTAGCTTGAACCCGTTTTTAATATACCTAAAACAGTTATAATAAAATCTATATTTCGATTCATACAAACACTAATAATAGAATTTGGTTTTATATTATGCTTAGATATTAAATACCAAGCAAATTGATTTGATTTTTTATCTAATTCTTCATAAGTTAATTTTTCATCTTTAAAAATTACTGCAATATTATTTGGATTTTTTAAGACTTGATTATTAAATAAATCCACAATATTTTTATCTGTTGGAAATTCTTCTTTATAATTATTAAATTGATTTAAAATTATATTTCTTTCTTCTTTTGTAACAATATCAATATCAAAAATAGGGATATTTTCATTTTCTAAAATTTGATTAATTATTTCTAATATTCTATTATGAATACTTAAAATATCTTCTCTTGCAAGTTTACAAATTTGATAATCATATTCAACAAGCAAATTACCAGAGTCATCATTATCGTGAAAATGAACATCCAAAGTATTTGCAACATAGTCAGTTCCGTACCATTTGGTTGAATAAGGAATACCAATTGAAGAGTCTGTTGCCTGAGTTATTTGGTATGAAAGCCCTATATCATATAGTTCGGAAATAGAGCTGTCAGCTTTCCTTACGTCATCTAAAATAAATTGATAATTATATTTTTGATGTCTAAGCATTTGCATACATGTTTTGTAAATACTCTGCGCAAATTCTTTAAATGACTTATTCTCAGTCATATCTATTTTTAATAAAGATGTACTAATAAACATTCCAGATGTATGTTTTTCGGCAAAATTTGTTCTATTTAAAATTGGTGTTCCAAATGTGAAAACATCCATATTATTTGTTTTTCCAAAATAAATAGAATAAATTCCGATTAAAAAGTTGTAAATACTTATTTTGTTACGGGTGCAGAATTCCTTTATTTTACTTATTAAATTACTATCTAAAACAAATTCTGCTCTATCTGCTATATAGTTACTTAAAACCTTATCAGAGTTTGTAGAAAATACGGTTGCAACTTCTGGCAAAGGAGATAACTCATCATGCCAATACTGTTTATCTTTTTCAAACCTAGGGCTTTTTAGATATTCTTTTTCAGAATTTATATAATCAATGTATGAATATGTTTTTGTGGGAATTTCTTCGTTGTTTATTAATTTAGAATAAATTTTAACTATTTCCGTGCCAATTAAAGAAAAAGTTGCAGCGTCGGAAATTATGTGGTGAACATTTACAATAAATCCACCAAAACCTGATGATAATTTGAATAATTTGAAGTCAAAAACTCGAGAGTCAATAATACTAAATTTAGTATCTACCATTTTCTTGGCAAATACTTCTATTTGTTTTTCTTCTAATATATTTAAAACTTCGAAATCGAAGTCTTCGTCTTTGGCAAAGTATTGTTCTAATTCACTTCCGTTTTGTTTAAATCTTAATTTGAAGCTATCATTATTTTTTACAAAAATATTAATAGCTTTGTTTAAAACACTTAAGTCTGTGTTTTGTTTTATTATTAAACTTCCACATATGTTGTTTATTGTTGTGTTTTGAAAATATTGTTCTGTTAACCAGATACTTTTTTGTGGGTTTGTTAATTCATACATTTTTTGTTCCATTTGAATAATCACCATAACCTTTTATTTTCTTGATTTTGCTCATATTATATAGCATTTCGTCGAAAAATGCAACGAAATGAGTGATTTTTCTGTATAAATTTTGGTTCACAAAATTGTCGAATTGTGTCGAACGATTTTCCTTGACATTATAGGCTTTTCACTTTATAATCTATAAAGATTTCTTCAAACTCGTTTAAGTCAAAAAATCATAATTAATTAAATTACTTAAAAATTCAAATATAAAACTTAAATTCAAAGGATGTGATATATTATAAAAAAAGAGATAACAAAAAATGAAGAAATCAAAAAAGACTTATTAAATCCCAAAATAGATTATGTATTCAAGCGCATTTTCGGACGTCAAGGAAATGAATCCATTACTAAAAGTTTTATCAGTGCTGTTTTAAATCAAAATATTACAGATGTAGTTTTAGAAAGTGACGCAACCTTGCCACAAGATATTTTAGATGACAAAGTTGGTATTTTAGATGTTAAAGTAAAAATTGAGAATCATACTAATTGTGATATTGAAATGCAGATTGTTGATAAAAAGAATATTGAAAAAAGAATTTTATTTTATTGTAGTAAAATGTATGTTCAAAGCATTAAATCAGGCACAGATTATATAGACTTAGAAAAAAGCATTGCTATTTTAATTAGTAATTATGAACTTGAATCTTTAAAAGAAATCGAAAAGTATGTATCAAAATGGAACCTTCGTGAGGAAGATTATGGAAATTTTATAGGTTTAAAATAGATATGTCACACGAAAATTGAAAATAAAATATTGAAAGAGAGCACGAAAAATGATATTGTTT
>CAKPNI010000020.1 GCA_934168355.1 uncultured Clostridia bacterium | reverse complement strand
AATGGCATAATTGCTCTTTTTAAAGGCTTGTCTGTTTGAAGTCCTACTATTTCTTCTAGGTCTTTGTCAATATATCCTGCATCATGTGCAGCTACAGTTGATACTGTCTTTGTATCTATATCTAAAACTCCACCCGGAGCTGCTTTTTCCTCTTTGTATAATTCTAATACTTCATTCCATAATTTTTTTGTTTTTTCTGTTGGATTTTTTAAAAAGCTTGAGTCTTCTTCATAAGGTGTGTAGTTTCTTTGTATAAAGTCTCTTACATTTATTTCTGATTGCCAGTCACCTTTTTCAAAATCGTTCCATGCATCAAATTTCATTTATATCATCCTTTCATATTACATTTGTTTTTAGTATTTACATTTTTGAACGAAATTATGATATCATAATGGGTGATTTATATCAATATATTTTTTTGAAATTTTTGTGAATTTTTGACAATATTTACATAAACAAATATTCTGGTAGGCTATAAAACAAACACATACTTAAAAAAGTGCTAGCATAATAACTAACACTTTAAACATATATTATTTGGCTTATAAATTTTTAATTACTTACTGATTATAGCGATATTATTGAAATTTTGTTATGTCATCAATTTTTCCAGCAAAATATGGTTTGGCTTTACCTTTTTCTCTTAAAAAGATTGCAAATGTATCATCTACATAAAAATATCTCGGTTCATCTGATGATATTCCATCTGCTGCACCCATATCTATAGCAACTTCACTTTTTATCTCTCCACCCTTTGCATTTAGAGAAAACTTTATAGTTTGTATTGCTTTTTCTATCTCCGCTACATCATAATTTGGATCAGCAATCTTAAATGTCTTATTTGCTAATTCTGTATATTCTCTTTTCTCGTTAAATTCTAAATTTGGAGCTTTAAATTCATCTACATCTTTAAAAGATTTTTTTCCTGTATATTTATCAGCTTTATTATTCATATTTTCATATATTTCATTAAAATTGTTTCCAGTAGGATTTTTACAGAAAATTACTTCATCATCTGTTTTAGTATTTATAATAATTGCAAAATCATCTTTTGAATTATAATATAATACGTTAATTTGCTTTCCTACAGAGTTTTTTGTATTTTCATCTATACCAAAATATTGAATCTTATTATACTTATTTCCAAATTTACCATTATCAAGTTTATCAAACTCTTTTAAAAATTCAAATTTTCGATATAACATTGTATAAAAGAAGTATCTTCTTACATGTTGATTATTAGGATCATCTAGTTCACTCTCTGACCAATTAAGACTATCTAATATATCGCTTGTTTGATTAAATTTTTCTTTTATTCCATTTTTTATTTGTTCTTTTAAATCTAAACTTTTTAGTCCGTAAATTTTATAATAGTAATCTTCCGAAAGCATTGTTTCATTAAAATCTTCTTTGTTTAAATTTTTTACCATATCTAACTGAGGATTAAATATAACATCTTGCTTTACAATTTCATTTTTCATATCATTCCATACTAATTGAAATGTACCACACCAACTACTGTCATTAGTTATTGTATCATTCATTGTAGGTACAACGGTAATTCCTGTAGCTGATTGTAATTTTTTGCTTTTTTTGCTAAATATATTTGCTTTATTTATTATAGCAAATACAATTATAAATAATATTATTAAAATTCCAAGTATTATTAATATTTTTCTTTTTTTATTCATGTACATCACCTCCTAGTTTTTATTTTACCATATTTGTTAGACACTGTATATGCTTTCGTCAGGTAAGATGATTTTACTTATTGGAGCGGGTAGAGGGAATCGAACCCTCACAACCAGGTCGGAAGCATGGGATTCTACCATTAAACTATACCCGCATCACAAAAGTATTATACTAAAAAAATTAACGTAAATCAATAAAAAATGAAAAAAATATAAATCTCGTTGTTAATTTTCTTACGATTTTTAGTTAATTTAATTTTTGGGGGATTGTAACTATGTATAAAAAATGAAGAAATAATTAAATATTATAAAAAGTATTGAAAAAATCTATTAATTTGATATAATCTACCAATCAAAAAATTTAATAAAATTCAAAATCATAATAACATAAAAAGGAATATTAAAACCCATTATGTATTATAGATTAGCGGAAAAAAACAATGAAAATAGGCGACACACAAGTTTATAAAGGAGTAAGACATGAAAAAGAAAAGAAAAATACTTACATTTTACCGGTGTATAGTAGGAAAAGAAAATGGCTTCTTTTATGGAGAAGGCAATGAGCAGTGGTATTACACTCTAGCATTATCAATAAGTTTAATGATATGTTGGATGTTAACAGAAATAGCCCCAATATTAGCAATTTTAGTTATAGCACATTATATGTTAATTGCGGTATATGGATATTTCGAATTAAGTGAAAAAGGAGCATTAGCAATAAGCGTATTTTGGGGACTGCAACTTGCAGTACTTACAATTGCTATTCTTTTAGATTTTAAATGGACAATAATTACTATTGTAGCAGTTGCTTTTGCTATTTTGTGCGCACCTGATTATTCAGGTCATAACATATTTTTCAAAAAAAAAGTTAATAGTAATATTCCATTAGTATTTAATACTA
The DNA here is from genome assembly GCA_934168355.1 of uncultured Clostridia bacterium. Taxonomy (GTDB): domain Bacteria; phylum Bacillota; class Clostridia; order TANB77; family CAG-508; genus CAG-269. The sequence continues at coordinate 22,594 of CAKPNI010000020.1, read as the reverse complement.
TAATATTTTTAATATTTATTATAGTTGACTTTTTATTACCGGTAAAATTGGTAATAAAATTTTTGTTTATTGGTATAGCATTAATATGTCATCCTGTAATAGATTATTTAGAGATTGAAAATGTTTTGGTTACAAATGTGATAATCGAAATGATTGAAGATACTAAAAAGCTGTTAAAAAAATAAGAAAACATTGAAATTGTCTATTTTTATTGTTTTTATAAGAGAGTAGAATTTTTCTACTCTTTTTATTAATGAAAATATTTTTAAAAGTACTACAAAAATGAATAAAAGTATGTTATACTAAATGTGTCGAAATAAAATAGAAAGTAGGTAAAAAGAGTGAGAATTAATAATAGAAGAAATCAAGAGGAGAGAAGAAAAAATGATAGAAGAACAGAAAAAAGAAGAGAAAATAATAGAGGAATAGTAGATAGACGAGGCACAATGGATAGAAGAAATCAAAATAGAAGAATGGAAGACAAAGAAGATAAAATAATCCAAGATTTAGACAAAATGTTTGACGATCAAATAGAGGGAAGAAACGCAGTATTAGAACTATTAGAGAGCGATAAAGACATAAATAAAATATATATAACAAAAGGAGAACTAAAAGGATCAATTAATAAAATAATAGCAATTGCAAATGAGAAAAAAGTAATAATAGTTCAAAAAGACAAAAAACAAATGGATATGATGGCACAATCAGAAAATTATCAAGGGGTAATAGCAGTTGTTCCACCATATGAATATGTAGAAGTAGAAGACATATTAGATGTGGCTAAAGAAAGAAATGAAGATCCTTTTATACTAATTTTAGATGGAATAGAAGATACTCATAATTTAGGAGCAATAATAAGAACAGCAGAAACAGCAGGAGTTCATGGAATAATAATTCCAAAAAGAAGAGCGGCACAGGTAAATAGTACAGTAAGCAAAGTAGCATCAGGAGCACTTGCATACATGAAAATTGCAAGAGTAAATAATATAACAGATACAATAACAAAATTAAAAGATAAAGGAGTTTGGGTTTGCGGAACAGCAATAGATGCAGAAAAATACTATTATGACCAAAACTTAACAGGACCGATTGCCATAGTTATTGGAAATGAAGGAAAAGGCATGGGAGAATTGGTAAAGAGAAATTGCGACTTTTTAGTAAAAATACCAATGAAAGGAAAAGTCACATCACTTAATGCGTCTGTTTCAACAGGAATTATTGTGTATGAAGCTGTAAAGCAAAGAAATTAGTGACCAAGGAGGTTAAAAATGCAAGATAGTAAATTAAAAATAATTATAATAATTTTAGTAATACTTATATTTGTTGTAACTATAGGAGGAATTACACTTTATTTTACAACAGATTTATTAAAATCAAGTGAGGTATTGTTTCAAAAATATGCATCACAAGATATTGAAAATATAGCAAACTTATTTGATGTATCAAAAGAGGAGCAAAATATAGATTTATTAAGAAAAAGTGATTACAAAGAAAGTTCAACTGGAACTTTAAAATATTTAGAAAAAGAAAACGATGAAGAAGAAGTATATCAAATAAAAGAAGAGGGAATAAATAAATCACAAGAAAAATCTTCATATCGAAATATATCTACTACTTATGGAGATAACTTAATTATGTCAATAGATTTATTGGCTCAAAACAATATGTATGGATTTAGATTAGCTAATTTAGTTCAGCAATTTGTAAGTGTAGAAAATGCAACTGTATCATATTTTGTTTCAAGTTTAGGATTGGATGGAAGTGCTTTTTCTGAAAAGATGCAAGCAGTAGATATATCTGGACTTTTAGATTTTTCGAATGAAGAAAAAAGTCAATTAGTAAAAACATATTTAAATGTAATTTCATCAGATATAGATAGTAAGCATTATAAAGCAAAAAGTAATACAGTAATAACATTAAATAACAAAGAAAGTGTGACAACAAATGCATATACATTAACACTAACCCAAAATGAACTAGATAAAATATACAAAAAAACATTAAATACAGCAATAAATGACCAAGTAATATTATCAAAATTAGACAATATAGATTCTAAAATTAAAGAAGCTGGATTTTCGGAGGATAATGGAAATAGTTTAAAAGAAAGATATACTAAGAAATTACAAGAAATAATAGATGGAATAGAATATCAAGGCGAAGATGATAGAAAAATATCAGTAACAGTTTATGAACAAAAAGGAACAACAGTTAGAACATCAATAAAGACAGAGGACAGAGAATTCGTTTTAGATTTAGACAATGCAAATGAAGGAACTTATACATTAAAGTCAACAAAAATAGCTGATCAAGAAGAAGTAACCAAATACTATACAATAGGAAGATCTCCAAATGGACAAGATAGAACTTTTGAATATAGTGATTCAAATCAAAATTTAAAAATTAAACTAAATACGGTACAAACAGATTCTAATATAAATATAGATACAAATGTAAATTATAAAAGTACAGAAATTACGAATATAGATTTCTCATCAAAAACCGAAATTACGTTATCTACAGATGAAGCAATACCAGTAAATTTCGATGATAAAAACAACATAATATTAAATAATTACGAAGGGGATAGAGCATTATCGATTTTGGATAATTTAAAAAATAGAGCAATAACGAGTTTAGAAAGAAGTCAATCAGTAATAAACTCAAAACTATTAAATAATATTATTTTAAAAATAGATGAAAAAGAGCAACAACAAAAACAACAAGAAGAAGATAATTTAGAGTTACAAAAAGAAAGATTTAATAACAAATTTATATTATATGAAGGAGAAGATGTAGAAAAAGAATATGTTCAAAAATTAATAAAAACAGCGAGTGAAAACATGAGTGATTACCAATTAATTAGTGGTAATCAAATAAGACTTTTAATACAAGAAGGTACAAAAAATGAAGAAAAAGCAAATGATATTGCAACAGCAATAGAAGCAAGTAAAGAAACATATGATATAAAGATAAATTATAATGAAAACGGTTATGTAGGGTCAATAGATATAATTGTTCATGAAAAAAATTAAAAAATGCTTGCATTTACATAAAAAGTATGATAGAATACTAAACGTTGAAAAAACATATAAGGGGAGAACCTCAAAGGAGTGCCTTAAAACAAAGGTCTTTGAAAACTATGAACCTTATAGAAGAAATAACAAAAAGGGAGGAATTAAAAATGGCAGTAGTTGCAATGAAACAATTACTTGAAGCAGGTGTTCATTTCGGACATCAAACAAGAAGATGGGATCCAAAAATGGCAGAATACATATTCCAAGCTAGAAACGGAATCCATATAATCGATTTACAAAAAACATCTAAAAAATTAGATGAAGCTTATGAATTCATAAGAAGTCAAGCTGAAGAAGGAAAAACAGTTCTATTTGTAGGAACAAAAAAACAAGCACAAGAGTGCATTAAAGAAGCTGCAGAAAAATGCGGTATGTATTATGTTGATCAAAGATGGTTAGGAGGAATGTTAACAAACTTCAAAACTATCAAAACAAGAATACAAAGATTAAAAGAATTAGAAAAAATGGAAGAAGATGGAACATTCGAAGTTTTACCTAAAAAAGAAGTAATCTTATTAAAGAAAGAAATGGAAAAACTTCAAACAAACTTAGGTGGAATTAAAGATATGGAAGAAATGCCAGGAGTTATATTCCTAGTAGATCCTAAAAAAGAATACAATGCAATAAACGAAGCTAAAAAATTAAATATACCAACAGTTGGAATAGTAGATACAAACTGCAATCCAGAAGTATTAGATTATGCTATACCTGGAAATGATGATGCAATAAGAGCTGTTAAATTAATAACAGATGTTATAGCAAATGCAGTAATCGAAGGAAAACAAGGTGAAAGCTTTGAACAAGTAGCTGACGAAAATTCAGAAGAAGCAGAATCTATCGAAGAAGTAGTAGCTGAAGAAGAATAATAAAAATAAAGAGTAGGGCTTAACTGCTCTACTCTAATTTTAAATAAATTTTTAAATAGGAGGAGATATTTATGGTATCAGCAGCAATGGTAAAAGAATTAAGAGAAAAAACAGGTGCAGGAATGATGGACTGCAAAAAAGTTTTAACAGAAGCAGATGGAGACATGGAAAAAGCAATCGAACTTTTACGTGAAAGAGGAATTGCAAAAGCTGCAAAAAAATCTGACAGAATAGCAGCAGAAGGACTAGTTTTAGGATATGTATCAGAAGACGGAAAAGTTGGAGCAGTTGTAGAGGTTAACTCAGAAACAGACTTTGTTGCACAAAATACAGAATTTAAAGAATTTGTTGAAGCAGTTGCAAAACAAGTAGCTTTAAAAAATCCGCTAGACGTAGAAAGTCTATTAGAACAAGAATCAATAGACGAAGCAGGTAAAAAAGTATCAGATGTATTAGTTGACAAAGTTGCAAAAATCGGAGAAAAATTAAGTATTCGTAGATTTGTAAGATTTGAGACAGCTGATGGATTAATAGAAAAATACATCCATGGAGATGGAAAAATTGCAGTTTTAGTAAACATGAAAAATGCAGACAGTGTTTTAGCAAAAGATGTTTGTATGCAAATTGCAGCAGCTAAACCAGAATTTTTAAATAGAGAAGCTGTACCACAAGAAAGATTAGATAAAGAAATGGAAATCTTAAAAGTTCAAGCTATGAATGAAGGAAAACCAGAAGCTATAGCTGAAAAAATCGTTCAAGGAAGAATTGGAAAATTCTATAGTGAAATATGCCTAGTTGAACAACCATTTGTTAAAGACCCAGATATGAAAGTTGCAGATTTATTAAAATCTAAAAATGCTGAAATAGTTGAATTTGCAAGAATTGAAAAAGGTGAAGGAATTGAGAAAAAAGAAGAAAACTTTGCTGAAGAAGTTATGAAACAAATAAAATAATAAAAAATATCATTTTACTCCAATAATAATCATATATTTATATAAGATTATTGTTGGAGGTTTTTTTCTTGAAAAATATGTTTTTTGTAATAAATAAAGAAAAAGTTTATGCATATGTTGTATCTATTTTAACAATAGTTACATTGTTTTTTATGTCACATATTTTAAATACTGATATAAATGGAAGTGAAGAAACAGCAGCGAATGTAGTAAACAGCCAAAATGAAAATTGCAATACGAATGAAAATACTAATATAAATGTTAACACAAATATAAATACAAATGTATGACATTTAAGACATTAGAATATATCTATATAAAATAAATTTTATCTTTAACTGGTATAAAATGCCTAAAACAAGGATATAATTAAAAGAGAATGCTTTTATTAGAAGGGGAAAGAGATGCCTTTTGTTGGGATTGTGTCAAAAGAAAATGATAGTAATTTTATAAAGAATGCAATTAGCAAAAATTCAAAAGAAAATAATTTTGAAATCATAAATATAAATAAAAAAAGTATTGGAAATATAAAAAATGTAAAATTTGATGTATTAGTAATATGTGAAAATATTGAAAAAATACTAAAAAATTCATCATATTTAGAAGAAATCATAAAAAAAGCAGATTATATAATTGTAAATTCTGACGTAAAAGAAAATCTATCAATTTTAAAAAATGTAGAAACAAACATAGTTACATATGGATTTAATGCAAAAGCAACTATAACAATTTCAAGTATAAAAGAAGAAAAGACCATGGTATGTATTCAAAGAAAGATAAATGGTATAAATAATATAATAGAAGAACAAGATTTTAATATAGAAATCGAGAAAAATAATGTAAATAAACTATATAATGTGCTTGTAATCTTTACAATTTTAGCTATTTATGGAGAAATATTACAAAAAATTTAACAAAATTTAACTTTTTATGTAGACAAAACCTGAAAAGTGTTGTATAATAGGTAATATGAGATTTGAGACCGGAAAAATAAAGAGGCACTCTAGATAAATCCAAAAAAGAAATAGGGAGGAATAAAAATTGGATACAAATTATTTAGAAAACAACTACTTAACATTAGTAGGAAGGGTAACATCTGAAAAGAAATTCAGTCACGAAATTTATGGAGAAAGATTTTATTCATTTGATCTTTCAACACCACGTTTAAGCGGGAATGCAGACATAATTCCTGTAACAGTTTCAGAAAGACTAATAAGTGATGACATGATGGAAATTGGAACAAAATTATTAATAAAAGGACAATTTAGGTCTTACAACAGTTATGAAAACGAAAAGAACAGATTAATACTTACAGTATTTGCAAAAGACATCGAAAAATTAGAAGATGCTAGCGAAATGGTTGAAGGAGAGGAAATGAACGAATTAGCCAAAAAAGACACAATAACAAATGAAGTTGTTTTAGTTGGTTACATTTGTAAAAAACCAATCTACAGACAAACACCATTTGGAAGAGAAATTGCAGATATCTTATTAGCAGTAAACAGAGCATATAACAAGTCTGACTATATTCCATCAATAGCATGGGGAAGAAATGCAAGATTCTGCCAAAATCTAGAAGTTGGAACAGAAGTTAAAATTGTAGGTAGAATTCAATCTAGAAATTACGAAAAGAAATATGAAGATGGAACAGTAATTAAAAAAGTAGCTTACGAAGTTTCTGTTGGTAGCTTAGAAATTGTTAAAGAAAATGACAATTCAGATGAGAACCAAGAAACTGTAGATGAAGCAATGTAGTTGAAAATAAAAGGGTAATATATAAAAGAGCTTGAAATATAGCTCTTTTTTTCGTGAAAGGACCGGTCCTTTCACGAAAAAAGTTGCTTGCAATATGAAAATTAAAATTGAGAATCAATATTTTTTATCAAATCATTTAAATCAATCTTTAAAATATAAATTAAACCAAATAATTCATAATCTTTCACAGTTCTTTTGTTATGTTCAATATCATATAAGCTTTGTTTATGGATACTGATACCTATTAAATCCAATTTAGCCGAAAGTTTTTCATAGGATAAATTATTTTTTAGTCTATATTCTTTTATTAATTCTCCTGTTACATTGATATTTCCATTAAATTTAGAAATTAAAGACATATAATCACTCCGTTCAAAATATTTAAAAATATTATTTTGTATTGATTTTATTATTTTTTTATGTTATATTTATAAGCGTTAACACTTGAAAGATGATTTATATTATTTTTACTAATAGTGTGTTAGCAAAAATATGTACAAAGGAGAATTTTTTATGGAAAAAATAGAAAAGAAAAATGGAATTACGCTAATTGCACTAGTAGTTACTATAATTATAATAATGATATTAGCACGGTGTAAGTATATCTAGTTTAATAGGGCAGAACGGAATTCTTACTAGAGCTGTTCAGGCAAAGAAAATATCAGGAGCTAAAAGTGAGAAAGAGGCCATAGAATTAAGTGTGATATCAGCTAATATGGAGAATAATTTAAAAGAATATAGTGAAAGTTATATAGGGGAAAAACTTTATGATAAAACAATAGCTAACGGAAATAAATGGCATATTATTATAGTAAACGATTCTCAAAAAAAATATGGTACAGGGTGGAATTATATACCTGAAGGTACGAATATAAATAATTATGGGGCAACAAAAAAGCAATGGCTTGCAAATTTTAATACCGGTGAAATTGTGGAACTGGAAAAAGACAAGTATACAGATTTATCGTATGAGAGCGGTTTGGCCGTTACGGAAGGTCTAGTGTTTAATGTTGATGCAACAAATATTCAAGATTCAAACTCATGGGGTGATGGTGTAAAATTATATGGTTTTAATAATAATCCAGCTGGAAGTTTGTATGATGGAAATGCTTTAAAATTTGATGGTATTGATGATTATATTAGCATTGATGGAAATCTGAATGTTAGTGATGAGATTACTTTGGAGTTTTATGGAAGCGTAAGTGGATATAGCAATGATACATGTAAGTATATACCAATTTTAGATGTTTATAATAATCGAACAAGTGGAAACACAGACGGTGCCTGTATGAGGATGTATATATTTCTTAATCAAATATGTACGAATTTTGGATATGAAAGTTGCGGAAATAGTGAAATATGGGAAAATACAGATGCAAAGCATAATTTGATTTCATATGCAAATATGAATTTAGGTGTTAATACTATGTACACTGCTACATATAGTCACAAAGATTTAACATATAGTATATATAAAGATGGAAAATTATTAAAAAAGGCAGTATTAGGAGCATCATATTGGGAAAATTTTAAAAATAATGATATTCCTAAAATAGAATATTTTAGAATAGGAAGAACAAGATGGAACGGAATTACAGGATATTATAATGGACTTATTTATTCGATTAGAATATATAATAAAGCATTAACCTCGGAAGAGATTTTAGAAAATTATAATAAAACTGTTTTATATCATAATTTAGAAGAATAATTTTTTTTGATTGGGGACGGTTCTTTTCGCGAAAAGAACCGTCCCCAATCAGAAAAAAGTCATAAATCAAAAACCAATTGCATATAATAATAGAAATAATAAAAAAGAGGTATATATGCAAGTAGTAACAATCTGTATAAAAAATCAACAAAATAAATTACTAATACAAAAAAGAAGTCCGTTAAAGGGGGGAAAATATGGGATAACAAGTGGACATACATTGGATGGAGAAGAAGCAAAACAAGGAGCAATACGTGAAATAAAGGAAGAAATTGGCCTTAATATAAATATTCAAGAGCTAAAATTGATATATAAAACAGAAATAAACAAAATAACGTATAATTTATATTATGTTCAAAAAGAGATAGATTTATCCAAATTATCTTTACAAAAAGAAGAAGTAGAAAAAGTATATTGGTGCACAATAGAAGAGATAAATAGGATCATTCAAGAAAACGAATTTTATGACAAACAAATAGAAGCATTTAAAATATTTGAAAGATACATAAAGGAGGAATTTTAATATGGCAACCATAGCACAATGGGATATAAACAATGAATGTAATTTGAATTGCAAACATTGTAGAGTATCTGAAAAAAATGATAATGAAAAAATGTCACTAAATGAGGCCAAAAATTTACTTGCTCAGTGTTGGTACAATGGCATAACAATGCTAAATTTGTCTGGAGGAGAGCCATTTTTACGAAAAGATATATTCGATATTTTAGATTATGCCGGAAAGTTTGAGGATATAGTAATAACTACAAATGGAACATTGTTAAATGAGAATAAATGCAAAAAGCTTTCTACATACAATAATATAAAATTATCAATAAGTTTAGATGGCTTAGAAGAAACTCATGATAAATTTAGACGAAGAAAAGGAGCATTTAAAAAAGTTATTGATACTTTACCATTATTAAATAAATATAATATAAAATATGCAATAAAATATACTTTATCAAAAGAAACCTCAAAAGATGCAATAGAATTATTAAATTTTATTGCGAAAATAGGCGCAAAAGAATTTAATGTAAGAAGAGTAATAATTGCTGGAAATGCAAATAAAGATATGGTTTTATCAAATGAAGAATATAAAAATATAATAAGAGAATTAATTCAAAGTTGTAGAAGATTAGATGTCAAATTTAGAACAGGAGACCCACTATTAATTCCAATTTTTTCAGAGGTATGGGGAATAGATATAAAAAATGATGATTTAAGTAAAATATATGCAGGATGCCAAGCAGGCGATGAAATTATTTACATAGATTACAAAGGTAATGTTGGAGCATGTTCATATATTCCGAAATTTGTAGATAACATAAAAGATAAGCCTTTAGATGAAATTCTTAAGAACAATAAATTATTTATAGATTTAAGAGAATATAAAAATAAACTTGAGGGAAAATGCAATAAGTGTACATATAAAATGATATGTGGAGGATGCAGGGCATCAGCTTTAGCATTAAAAAAATCATTATTTGCTGAAGACCCGTTGTGTTTAGCAAATTAAAATGTTATTAATTTTGCAATTTCGGTTGCAATTAACATATAATTTTAAAAGGAGGCAGGATTATGAACAAAGAAGATAAAAACGTTCAAAACAATTCTGACACTAAAAAAATAATTACTTGCAGGATGTGCGGATAGTTTTGCACATTTTGGACCGGTTCTTTTTCGTACATGTACATAAAAGAACCGGTCCAAAAAGGACAAAAAGAAAGGATGTCGAATATAGTATGAAAAAATTAGATGGATTACGTTTTTTACAGGAAAATTTTCCAAGGTTAACAGTTGATTGTGTATTTGTGGACAAGGTAGAAAATTTAGACGAAAAAGCATTGATAAAAAAGAAAGAAGCCGAGCAAATTTGGAGAGTTAGAGGTGGCCATAAAGTAGGTTCAGAGCTTAATATGCCACAGGGGTCTTTTAGAGACATAATTTCACTAAAAAAATATATGAAAGAACAACAAAGAAAAGATGCAAACATGGAATTTGTAATACATAGTGTGTCGCCAAAATATTTTGCAGCCCCATTTGTTGGAACATTGGCAGTATATAATAATCATCAAAATCCCGGTATGAGAATTGAGCTTCAAAAAGTTACTAGAGAGTTGGTTGAAAGTATTGATAAAAAAGGTGGAAAAAGACCAAGAGATTGGGAAGCTTGCCTTATTTTGGATTATGAATTTAGAAATAAATTTCCCAAAATACGAAGAAATAATAATGTAAATTTAGAAGAAGTTAAAAATGCTATTGCCGTTATTTATGAGGTTGGAGAAGAAATTTTTGATATTTATGATAAACAAGGTAAGGATATTGATACATTTACAAGATTTAATATTTATGATTTAGGACAAGTTTTATTTGATGACCATAGAAGTGTTGAATCTTTTGTACCGAAGTGCAAATGTCCGGTTGTGCCTTGTAATTTCAGAAAAAATGAAGATAATAAAAAGAAAATAATGGAAAGATAGATAATTTTACCATATAGCACTTGACAACCCCTAATCCAATAGAGTATAATATATAGGTATATCGGGTAAGAAGGTAGAAAAAAAGCCTATTAGAAAGAATCCCACATACATTCATGTATGACCGGAAGGGGGGAATAATAATGTCAGAGATAAAAGTTAATAATGGTAATATAGAAGATGCGCTTAAAAGATTTAAAAGACAATGCGCTAGAAATGGTGTGCTTCAAGAAGTTCGTAAAAGAGAACATTATGAAAAACCTAGCGTAAAGAGAAAGAAAAAATCAGAAGCAGCAAGAAAAAGAAAATTTTAATTAAAGTAAATACCAAGATAATACTTGAAGAGTATTATTTTGGTATTTTTTTTGCTTTTTCGCAAAAGAAAACGGTCCCGTTGGAAAAAGAATCGATCATTTCGCGAAAAGAAACGGTCCCAATGGAAAAAGAAACGATCTTAATGGAAAAACTTGAATAATAACCACAATTTGTAGTATACTAAAACATATCAAAAATCAAAAGAGAGGAATGATAAAATGGAATACAAAAAACAAGAAATCAAACAGGGAATAAAACTACACAATATAAATACAGAAAAATTCAAAACAAATCTAATAGCAATATTTTTAACAACGCCACTATCAAGAAAATATGTAACATATGACGCAGTATTAGCTGCAGTACTAAGAAGAGGAACAAAAAACATGCCAACACAAGAAGAAATAAGTAAAACATTAGAGGGAATGTATGGGGCAGACTTCGATTGTGGTTTAAACAAAAATGGAGACAATCATGTAATAAAATTCTATTTAGAAAGTTTAAATGATGATTTTCTTCCAGAGCAAGGGGAAAATATGCTTAAAACTAGTATCGAAAAACTAACAGAAATAGTATTTAACCCATATTTAGAAAATGGAATATTTAAAGAAGAATATGTAAATCAGGAAAAGGAAAACATCAAGCAAAGAATAGAAGCAAGAAAAGACAATAAAGCAGCTTATGCAAGGTCAAGATGTGTTGAAGAAATGTATAAAGACGAACCAGCAGGATATTTCAACTATGGTTATATAGAAGATTTAGAAAAAATAAATAGCAAAACATTATATGAATACTATCAAAATCTTTTAAAAGAATGTAAAATCGATATATTCGTTTCAGGAAAAGTTGATATGAATGGCACTTTGGAAATTATAAATGAAAATGAATATATAAATAACTTAGAACAAAGAAATGCAAATTATATAGTAAACAAAATAATATCAAGAGAAGAACCACAAGAAAGAAAAATTGAGGAAAAACTTGATGTTGCACAAGGTAAAATAGTAATTGGATGTGATATTACATTTAATGAGGAAGATTTAAAAGACGAAAATCTAAAATGTGAAGCAATGTTATATAATAGCTTGCTAGGTGGAAGTGCAAATTCAAAATTATTCCAAAATGTAAGAGAAAAGGCAAGTTTAGCATATACTGCAAGTTCAAGCTATGTAAGATATAAAAGTAATATCTTTATAAATGCGGGAATCGAAATAGAAAATTTTGATAAAGCAATGGATATAATTAGAAAACAAATAGAAGACCTAAAAAATGGTGACTTTACACAAGAACAAATAGACAATGAGAAAAAAGGTATAATTTCACAAATTAATACTATTGATGATGAACAAGATACAGAAATTATATACTTCTTGGGTCAAGAACTTACAGACACAAATGAAACAATAGACCAATATAAAGAAAATATAAACAAAGTTACAAAAGAACAAATACAAAATGTAGCATCAAAAGTAGAAATAAATACAATATACTTTTTGAGAAATTAGGAGGGAAGATATGCAAACAATTTTTAATTCAAAAGTAAAAGAAACTTTATATACAGAAAAACTAAAAAATGGTTTAACAGTAATGATTATACCCAAAAAGGGAATACAAAAAAAATATATAATCTGGGGAACTCATTATGGTTCAAATGATAACAAATTCGTTATACCCGGCGAAAATGAACCAATAGAAGTGCCAAAAGGTGTAGCACATTTTTTGGAACACAAGATGTTTGAACAAGAAAATGGCAAAAACAGTTTAGATGTATTAACTTCAATTGGAGTAAGTGCAAATGCTTATACAACAAATGACCATACTGCATATTTATATGAATGTACAGATAATTTTTATGAAGCTCTAGATGAATTTATGGATTATGTACAACATCCATATTTTACTGACCAAAATGTTGAAAAGGAAAAAGGAATAATTGGACAAGAAATAAAAATGTATGATGACTATCCTGAATGGAGAGTTTACTTAAATGCAATGGAAGCTATGTATTATAAAAATCCTGTAAAGCTTGATATTACTGGAACAGTAGAAACAATAAGCCATATTGATAAAGATATTTTATATAAATGTTATAATACATTTTACAATCCATCAAATATGTGCCTTGTAGTAAGTGGAGATTTTGAGCCAGAAAAGTTATTAGATGAAATCAAAAAAAGATTATTAGATACTGCTCAAAATGGCGAAATTAAAAGAATTTTTGAAGATGAACCTGAAAGAATAGTAAAACAAAAAATAGAGCAAGACATGAATGTAAGTAAACCAATTTTTACAATAGGAATAAAATGTAAGGCTCCTAACCAAAATGAAAAAGTTAGAATTCATATTGCGATGGAAATAATTTTAAATATGCTTATAGGCGAAAGTTCCGCTCTTTACAAAGAAATGTATCAAACAGGAAATATATTTACAATGCCAAATTTATCATATGAATTTGGAGATAATTATGCTCATATTTTGATTACTGAAAATGCAAATGACCCAGATATTTTATTTGAAAGACTAAGAGAAGAAATTGAAAACCTTAAGAAAAATGGTTTGAATGGAGAAGATTTTGAAAGAACTAAAAAAATGATTTATGGTGAATATGTAAAAGAGTATAATGACGTTACATCTATTGCAAGAATGTTTTTATCTGATTTTATGAAAGGAATCAATTCTTTTGACTATTTGGAAGAAGTAAATATCATGGATTTGAATTTTGTAAATCAGGTCTTAAAAGATAATTTTGATTTGGAGAAAATGGTTCTTTCTGTAGTAAAATAATAGATGGTGTCGAAGGTTATCAAATATCCTAAAACGTAGTAGAATAAAGGCTTACGAAAGTTTTATAAACTACACAAAAATACTTGACGTGACAAAAAATATGTGTTAATTTAGTAGTATATGTAAGAGAACATAGAAAAAATAATTTTTGTGACTTAAAGGAGAAATGACGTATGTTAAATGATGAAATTTGTAAATTGAGAGATGAATTAAATAAGAGCATTGAAGAAGGTAAAGATTATGATTATATATATGAACTAAGTGTGAAGTTAGATGATTTGATTGCAGAATTTTATGGGGTTAAGGAGAAATAATAGTAAGCAGATTGGGATTGAAAAAAATCTTAATCTGCTATTTTGAACTTAGAATAAGGTTGGAAATTGTCAGTTACCCCTAATAAATAATCAGTAGATGTAGTATAAAAATTAGCCAATTGTATTAAATGGTCAATTTGTAAATTATTATTACTGCTTTCAATTTGGGAATAACTATTTTGTTGCAAACCTAAAATGTTCGCATTTTTTATATGTTAACAGACCAAAATGGGATTTTGAAGATGATGTATGAAGCAAAGGTAGCTACAGATAACAACATTTTAAAAAAAATATAGCTAAATTGTTGAAAAAATTTTTTATTTAATATAAAATTATATTGACTAGTAATTTAATTGAAAATAAATTAATTAGATACAAATATATTTAGGGGGTGTGAAAATGGAAAAAGAATTTTCAAGGGATATTGTTGATGGAAGAATAATAGACTGGTCTAAATTAAGCGAAAAAGAATTAAAATCAATGCAAGCAGAATTTAGAAAAAGGGAAAAGGATTTGTTAAAGAAAATAGATGATGAACTTAGTCTGGATGAAAGATAACAAATAAACATAAGAAATGAAAAGGAGAAGAAAAATGGATGATGAAAAACAAAACTTAGAAGAACAAAAGAATTTTGTTCAATTAGTAGGCGAATTGGCTAGAGTACAGGCAATATTGGCAACAATAGATGCACAGCTAGCTATTAGGGAAGGTAGTGACCAAGTAAAGGAAGCTATTGATACGACAAGAGAGAATCTGGAAGATAAAGCAAAAGCTTTAGGTGTTAATCTAAATAAAATGGAGTCTCAATATAAAGAGTCAAGAGAAGAAAAAAAGGGAATAACAGAAGAATATAAAGATGCATTGGAAGAAATAAATGGACAGTATAATGAAGCTTTTCTTGATGTTTTTGAAAGAGTCGAAGATCTACAATCAGAAGAGCAAAAGATAATGTTAGATCAAAAAGAAAATAATATAGAATTAAAAAATGCAAGAAAGGAATTAGATAATAAAACTAAAGAAATAAAAAAGGAGATTATTAAAGCAACAAAAGATGGAGACTTAGAAAGTGCTCAAGAAAAAATTGAGGAATTAAACGCATTAAGTAAGAACCACAAATCTAGTCAATTAGAAGAGAAAAATATCGCGTTACAAACAAGAAGAGAAGAAATTAGAAAATTAATAGAAGAATGCGAAAAAGAATTTGAAGAAATTAAGGAAGAACGAAAAAATACACTAGGTAAGTTAACAGAACAAAAAAATGTACAATTAGCAAGAATCCCTAAACAAAACATTTTTCAAAAAATGATGGGATTTATGTTTTCTAAATTTAATGGAGGAAAAAAATTTATAAAATCGGTACTTGATCCATTAAGTGAAAGAGTTGATAAGTTAAAAAATGAAGACATACCTCAAATTGGCGAAGATATTGCAAATAAAAGAAAAGAATTTGATCAAAGAACGAAAAATGCTGAAAAAGAAATTGAAACAAAAATCCAAGAAAAAATAGAGCAGTTTAGAGATAAAGCAGCATCAATTGCGGATTATGCTATAGATACTAAAGATAAAATTGTGAATGGAGCAAAAGATAAATTTGAAACAGCAGTAATTTATGCTACGGAAACTAAGGATAAAATTGTAGATGGAGCAAAAGATAAAATTGAAACAGCAAAGATTTATGGAATGGAAGTTAAGGATAATCTTGTAAATGGAGCTAAAGACAAGATTGAAACAGCTTCAATTTATGCTATGATGGCAAAGGATAAAGGAAAAAGAACATTCAAAGATATAATTGGAAAAGGTCGTCAAGCAAAAACGGAATTAACTAATCGTATGCAGAAAAAGCTGGATGAAAAAATGCAAGAATTAGAAGATAAAAAGCAAGTAATTGAAGAGCAAAGGGATAATGAAGAAGTTGAAGTTGAACAAAGATAAAAGTGTACATAATAAAAGAATTATCGAATAAAGATAGTTCTTTTTATTTTATGCAAAATACATTAAATCTATTGAAAAATTAACCAAAATAATATATAATAACTTGCTAGAAAAAATCAAAAGGAGAGCCAAATGCAAGTAAATAAAAATCTATCACAAGAATTATATCAAGACGCAGGAGAGGCAAGAACAATAAAAGCCAAAAGGTACATAAATCAAGGAAAAGTAAACATCATAAAAACAAACTACGAAGACCCAGACAATTTTAGTATAACATCAATAGTATCTGGAAACTTCGACGAATACCAAGTAAATATAGAAGTACAAAAAGGAGAACTAGAAATAGCTTCATGTGAGTGCCCAGACTATGAAACAAACTACAATATATGTAAACACATAGTAGCAACACTAATGAAATTTGAACAAACAAGATACTGGGACAAAGAAGCTAAAATAGAAGAATTAACAGAAACAGGTAGCAAAAATAACCAATACAAATATAGAAGCTTTAACAACCTAATAAGTACATTTTACAATGAAGAACTAAGAATACTAAGCGAAGACGAAGCAGTAATGCTATCAAACAAAGACAAAGTAAAATTTGAACCAAAGATAGATTATGATAAATTTACAAACACAATGAAACTAGAATTAAAAATTGGAAACAAAAGAATGTATAAAATAAAAGATTTACCAGAATTTTATACCAGAATGATAAATAACGAATACTTTAAATATGGAGAAAAACTAGAATTTGTACACAATAGAGAAAACTTCACAGATGAAGCAAAACCACTCTTAGATTTTATCCTAAGATATGCCGAAATAATGAAATATTCAAATTCAAGTGATAGATATGGATATTACTATTCATCATCAATAAACAAGGCAGAAATAACACTTGGAGAAGGAATAATAGACGAAATATATGATTTACTAAAAGACAAAAAAGTAAATTTCACATATGACTATACAAATTGTAAATTAGAATTTATAGAACAAAATCCTGAAATAGAATTTGAATTAACAAAAATAAATGAAGATGAATTACTTTTAAAGCCAAATGTAGATGTATTTAAACTAGCAATATTCAATGGTCATAAATATGATTATTTACTTATAGAAAATAGATTTTACAGATGTGACAAAGAATTTTCATCATCTACATTAAAGGTAATAAAAGCATTCAGAGAAAATTATACATCAGAAATGTTACTAAGAAAAAAAGACCTAAAAGACTTCTATTCAGTAATAGTACCTAAAATAGAAAACAACATAAAAGTAGAAGGACTTGACGAAGAAGAAATAGAACAATTTAGACCAGAAAAACTAGCGGTAAAAGTATTTTTAGACTACGATGATAATAACTATCTAGTTGCTGATGTTAAATTCTGCTATGGAGATGAAGAATTTAACCCATTAAACGAAGATGTCAAAGTAAAGGCATTAAGAAACGAATTACAAGAAAATAGAAATTTAAATATTATAAAAAAATCAGGCTTTATGTTAGATGTAAAAAATTTAAGATTTATTCTACCAAATGATGAGCAAATATATGAATTTTTAACAAATGACATAAATTATTACATGCAAAAATTTGAAGTAATGGTTACAGATAACTTTAAAACCAAAGAAATTAAAGAACCAAAACTTGGCTCAATTGGTGTAAAAGTAGAAAACAACTTACTAAATATAGATTTAAGCAAATTAACCATTTCTCCAGAAGAAATCCAAGAAGTAATGAATAAATATAAAATAAAAAAGAAATTTTATAGACTAAAAGATGGAAGTTTCTTGAATTTGAACGAAAATGAGGATATAGAATTTTTGGACAAACTATCAACTGGAATGGATGTAAATTATAAAGATTTAAAAAATAATGTCATAAAATTACCTGTAAATAGGACCTTGTATTTAAATGAATTATTAAAGAAATTTAGTAATACAAAAACTACAAAAAATAGTGAATATAAGCAAATTGTAGAAAATTTGGAAAAAGATAATATTGATGAAGAAATACCATTACCAAAAGAAGTACAAGCAGATTTAAGAGATTATCAAAAAATAGGGTATAGCTGGCTAAAAACACTTGAAAATTATAAGTTCGGTGGAATTTTAGCAGATGACATGGGACTTGGAAAAACACTTCAATTATTAACTGTAATAGAATCTTATATAGAAAAGAATGATGAAAACAAAAAGGCAAGTATAGTAATATCTCCAAGTTCACTTGCATTAAACTGGATGGCAGAAGCAAAAAAATTCACTCCAAACCTTAAAGTTCAAGTAATTTCGGGAAATGCGAATGAAAGAAAACAAAAAATTTCAGACATAAAAAATTACGATTTAGTAATAACATCATATGATTTACTAAAAAGAGATATAGACAAATATAAAGACTTAGATTACACATTTAAATATATAATAGCAGATGAAGCACAATACTTAAAAAATAGCAATACGCAAAATGCTAAAGCAATAAAAGAGCTAAAGGCAGAAACACGATATGCTTTAACTGGAACACCAATAGAAAATTCGCTAGCAGAATTATGGTCAATATTTGATTATATCATGCCTGGTTATTTGTTCCAATACAAAAAATTCAAAACGATGTATGAAACACCTATTGTAAAAGAAGAAAATCAAGATGCAATGGCAAAACTAAAAATGTTAATTGAGCCATTTGTACTTAGAAGAACTAAAAAAGAAGTGTTAACGGAACTTCCAGAAAAAACAATAACAGTTTTAAATAACACCATGGATAATGAACAAGAAAAAATATATATGTCATATTTATCAAAAGCAAAACAAGAAGTCGCAGATCAAATAAAAGTAAATGGTTTCGAAAAAAGTCAAATTATGATACTTGCGGCACTTACAAGACTAAGACAAATTTGTTGCCATCCGGGACTATTTATTTCGGACTACAAAGGTGAAAGTAGCAAATTAAATCAATGTATGGAAATAATAGAAGATGCGGTAAGTGCAGGACACAAAATCTTATTATTTTCTGGTTATACATCAATGTTTGATATAATTCAAAGAGAATTAACAATAAGAAATATAAAATATTTTAAATTAACAGGTAGTACAAAGGTTAGTGAAAGAATACAACTTGTTGATGATTTTAATACTAACCCAGATGTTAAAATATTTTTAATTTCACTTAAAGCAGGAGGAACAGGTCTTAACCTTACCGGTGCAGATATGGTTATTCACTATGACCCTTGGTGGAACGCATCAGCTGAAAATCAGGCGACTGATAGAGCTTATAGAATTGGGCAAAAAAATAATGTTCAGGTTTATAAACTTATTACAAGTAATTCTATTGAGGAGAAAATTTATGAGCTTCAACAGAAAAAGTCGGAATTGGTGGATAATATGCTTTCTACAAAGACGTCATTTATTAGTAAATTTAGTAGAGATGAAATTATGAATTTGTTTGAATAAAATATGGATAAAACACTTGCCAAAAGCAAAAATAACGTATATAATGTGGATATAAACCACAAAAGGGGTAAAACCACAGTGGAAAATACAAAAGGAAAGTCCCTAAGTGGACAAGAAGGAGGAATTACTATGGAAATAAAAGTTTTAGGAAAGGAAATAAAAGTTACAGAAGCAATCAATGAATATGTAGAGAAAAAGCTAGACAGAATAGACAAATATTTTGAAACAGCTAGCGCAGAAGTTACTGTAAGAGCAGAAAAAAATGAACAAATCGCAGAAGTTACAATTTCAGCAAATGGTGAAAACTACAGAGCAGAAGCAGAAGAAAAAGACTTATATGCTTCAATAGATAAAGTTATAGATATATTAGAAGGTCAAATAAGAAAAACTAAAACTAAAAAAGAAAAAATGATGAGAGAAGGTTCATTAAAAGATATGAACCAAACAGCAACAGAAAAACATGAAATCAAAAATGAAATTTTAAAATACGGTTATTATGAAATAAAACCACTTGCACCAGAAGATGCAATGTTAGAATTACAAGGAAGACCAACACATAATTTCTTACCATTTATAAATATTGAAACAAACAAAGTTTGTGTAATTTACAAATTAAAAGATGGTAAAAATTATGGAATAGTTGAGCCAGAAGCTTAGTAATATATGGAATTTAGGTGGCTGGAAAATCGCTTGAAAATAGCGATTTTTCAGCCGTTTTTGCATTTGAGGGAAAAACACAAAACTCCAAAATTTGCAAAATGTCGAAATATGTGGTATAATGGAGAATAGTTTCGCTAAAAATAACAATTAAAGGAGAGTGAATAATTATTTTAAAACCAAAATTATTACATCTTACAAAAGAAATAGCAAAGGTTATGATAATAATGATATCAGGGTTTTTATTAATTTTAGCGATGATATTTATAAAATATAAACCAGCATATGAAGTAACAATTGCAGGAGAAAAACTAGGATATATTGAAAAAATAGATGAATTCAAAAATTTAATAGAAGACAAAATAATTAATCAAGAAGGCGAATATATAGCAGATGTTTCTTTAATTCAGGAACCTGAATATAATTTTAGGTTATTAAAAAGAACAAGTGAGGCTAATACAGATGAAGTTATCGAAAAAATAAAGACGTCAGATACAGTAATAACATACAAATATTATGAGGTAGCACTTAATAATGAAACAAAATCTTATGTTAAAACACTTGAAGAAGCTGAAAAGGTTGTTAATGAAATAAAAGAAGAATTTGCTAATGATAATTTAGAATTAAATCTTCAAATTAATGAAAAATACACAGAAAGCATAGAAAATGTGGATACAAATAATTTAGAGGTTGCAACTGCTAGTGTTGAAAATGCAGCAAAAGAGATAAAAGAAGAAAATGAAAATAAAGATGCATTAGCTATTGTAAATAATATTAAGTTATCTGTTTTACCTGTTACAGGTAGAATTACATCAAGATATGGAGAAAGAAGTTCTTTAAGAAGGTCGACTCATACAGGTCTTGACATTGCATGTACAACTGGTACTGATATAAAGGTAGTATCAAATGGTACTGTTACATTTTCTGGTAAAAAAGGTTCTTATGGTAATTTAATAATTGTTGACCATGGTAATGGTGTTGAAACTTGGTATGGTCATTGTAGCAAATTATATGAAAAGGTAGGAAACACAGTAAATGCTGGAGATGTTATTGCAGCTGTTGGTTCTACGGGTAATTCTACAGGACCTCATTTGCATTTTGAGATTAGGATTAATGGAGAGTGTGTTAATCCGCAAAATTATGTTTATTAGGAAAGGAGCTATTGGGGCTCTTTTTTTTAAGTCAGGGGTTGAAATGTCAAAATATCACGGAATGAAATCGCAAAAAGTTATGGGTTGAAATGTCAAAATATCACGGAATGAAAATGCAAAATATCACGGATTGGAAAAAAAACTAGCATTTTAATTTTAACTATGTTATACTTATTTCATAAAAACAGAAAGGAACGCGATAAAAATGGGAAAATTATTTGTTATAGACGGAACAGACGGAAGTGGAAAACAAACACAATTTCAAAAACTACAAGAAAGGCTAACAAAAGATGGAATAGAATACAAAACAGTAAGCTTTCCAAACTATGATAATCCAAGTTCATCATTAGTAAAAATGTATTTATCAGGAGAATTTGGAAAAAATGCAAAAGAAGTAAGTCCATATATTGCATCAACATTTTATGCAGCAGATAGATATGCCACATTTAAAACAGGATATCAAGAATATTATGACAATGGGGGAATAATTTTAGCAGATAGATATACAACTGCAAATATGGTACATCAAGCAGGAAAAATATATGACAAAGAAGAAAGAAAAAAATTTTTAGATTGGCTATGGGATTTTGAATTTAATCTATATGGTTTGCCTGTTCCAAGCGAAGTATTTTTCTTAAATATGCCTGTTGAAAAATCTATTGAATTAATGAAAAATAGAGAAAATAAATTTACACATAATCAAGCAAAAGACATACATGAAAGTGACACTCAGCACTTAATAGATGCATATAATGCTGCATGTGATGTTGCAAAAGATTATAACTGGTATGAAATAAAATGCATCAAAGATGGGGAATTAAGAACAATAGAAGACATTCATGAAGAAATTTATAATGAAGTAAAAAAACATATTTAAGTATATAGGCATAGCAATAGAAAATATAGCTATGCCTACATTATGATATAAAAATTGAAGAAAACAAAAGAAAAAGTAAGATATAATGAGAAAAAATAAAAATACTAAAATTAACAAACAAAAAGAGAATAAAAAGTAATATCAACGTGATTAAAAAAGGCTTGAAATATTGGAAAAATTTGGTATAATATAACGCGATGGTGCATTATTCTAGTCGTGCTTTTTTATTGTGAGGGTGGGGCTAAAAATCCACTAAAGGGCATATGAATTAGG
>CAKPNI010000019.1 GCA_934168355.1 uncultured Clostridia bacterium | reverse complement strand
CCTCTTCTTGGCACTATTCTTCACTCCTTTACATTTTTTATTCTAATTAAAGTCAACAATTTGATTTTCCAAATTGCCTTAAGTTACTCTGATAAGTTTCTACCTAAACCTATCCGCATAATGCTCTATCTATTGCTAAATTTAAGTACCTTAATATTTAGTAAGAATAAGCACTATTAAAAAATTCACTAAACATTCGCCCCCAACTATCCTGCGGGCTCTGTAAAATTGATAAAATTAGGTATATTGTGCGTTTTTAATATTTATTATGAGCTGAGGCTATACGTCTGTATGCCGAAGTTCATAATGAATGTTAAAAACGTGCAAGATGCCTGATTTAATCGATTTTACTATTTTTTAGCACGTTTAGCTCCATACTTAGAACGACCTTGCATTCTGTCTTTAACACCTGCTGTATCTAATGTTCCTCTGATGATGTGGTATCTAACACCTGGAAGGTCTTTTACTCTTCCTCCTCTTATTAATACAACACTGTGTTCTTGTAAGTTATGTCCTATACCTGGGATATAAGATGTAACTTCATAACCGTTTGATAAACGAACTCTTGCTACTTTTCTTAAAGCTGAGTTTGGCTTTTTAGGTGTTACTGTTTTTACTACTGTACATACTCCTCTTTTTTGTGGACTTCTTGCGTTTGTTAATTTTTTGTTTTTTGAGTTGTATCCATGTTGAAGAGCTGGTGCAGTTGATTTTGTAACTCCTGTTTTTCTTCCTTTTCTTACTAATTGGTTGATTGTTGGCACTTAAATTCACCTCCTAAAATTAATTTTTGCCGTTATGGATTTTTCCATAACGGCTTATATTTTATCATTTTTTTGCTTTAGTGTCAATGAAATTTAACGTTTTTTCAAAAGATTTTTGTAAAAAATCAAAATCAATTATATACTTTTACTCTCATTCATGATTTCATAATTCTTCTATATAAAATTTTTCAAATCCTTCAAACACTATAACAAACTTTTTCAATTTTTCCTTATCTTTCATTCGTTTATCTTCTAAATATTTTTCTAATTGCTCTCTTGCCTCTTTGATAGATTTTTTAAAGTTAAACTTTCTAGCCTTTTCTTTATTCAAATATTTAAGTTCTACAACAGCTTCATATGTTGCCAAACTATTTGCGGCTTTTGCTATATACATATCTATAAATCCTTGACATGCTGGGAATTCTCCATAAGTAATAAATTGACTTGTAAATGCTAAAATCATACTAAATACGTGTTTTAAGTTCATTTCATTAAAGTTTTCTTTATCTCTTGTGCTACAATGACACAAAAACTCACTTACTTTTTCTACTAATGGTTTTATGTTTCCACGTTGACCCAATTCTATTATTGCTGAAGATATTTCTGATGTATCAATTTTGTATTTCTTTGCAATATCAGTCAGTTCCAAGAAATAGCTGGAATACAAAGTTTTTGTTACATAATTTGGTTCATGAAATTTTAGTTCCATTCCATTTTGTTCTTTTATTGTTAAATATCCATTATAAAATAGCAATGATATAAAATCATCTTTATTAAATCTTTTTTCTAATTCAAAACTTTCTGTTAAATTCGCTGCTATTTCTCCATTCATCAATAGTTCATCAAGTATTTTATAATTTTCTTCTCTATTTATTAATCCTGCCATATTTTCTATTTTACTACCTGTTGCTGCTAAATTCCCGTCAACTAAATTTTTAGGTGGAAAACCTAATGTTTGCAATGTATTTAAATAATACATTACAAGTGTAGTATTAAATATATGAGATTGGTCATACTCATTAAAAATATATCCATCATAGTTTTCTTGCATTTTATTAAAAGCTTCTTCTGGATTTGGCACACCTGATTCTTTTATTGCGTATCTAACTTCATCTTCTGTAAGCCCACACATTGCTGTAAATAGTGGATTATTTGTTATTTTTGTTGCTATGTTAAACCCTGATGTTAAACTGTCTAATGTTAGTGGTGTTACTCCAGTTGCAAAAAATCTTTCTATTGGAGGATTTAGTGATTCTAGGTTTTCTTTTATTACTTCATAAAATGCTCTTACAAATCCACTTTCTCCTAATATTGCTAAAAATCTTTTTCCATCCCCTTTTAGCATTCCATTTGTGAAATGATCATACTCATCTATCATTATGTATATCTTGTTTTCTTTGTTTAGCGCCTTAAAATCAACTAAAAATCTTCTAAATACATCGGCTGATGTTCCTTCTACGTCTAGTTTTATCCCTAACTTATAACTATTTATACAGTTTTTTATTCCTGATATAATTATTGTTTTAAATTGTTCTTCTATCTGCTCTAGTGTTTTATCTGTTCCTGTTTGCATTCCAGAAAAATTAAACTGTAGCACATAGTATTTATTTTTGTATGGTGTTGGATGGTCATACACATATAACCCTTTAAATATTTTTTCGAAATTTTCTGATTCATTTATACTATAATAATATGCTAGCATACTCGTTAACATTGATTTTCCCAATCTTCTTGGTCTTGTATATATTATTTTGCTATTTTTTTCTAGTTTTTCTATGTACATAGTTTTGTCTATGTATAGATATCCTTCTTCTCTTACCTTTTTTAAGTCTACTTCTCCATATGGTATTTTTAACTCCATTTTGATTCACTCCTTTCTGCTTTTTATATTTTACTAAAAAAAATCTAAAATAGCAATAGACATTGCTATTTTAGATTTTATAAATATCTCTCTCGGCAATGTCCTTAAACTATTGCCCAACTGGACTCTGTGAATATAATTTTATTCATTGCATCAAAGTGCTACTCGACAACTAGCACGCTACGAAAGCCATAATCAATGTATGCACCGCCATAACCGTCATCCAGTCCACACAAACCACACCAGCGACTAGCCCACCAATTGCCTCCGCGAGAGAAGAACACCTCTGTGTAAGTTTGAGTATCATCTTCTTGCGTATCTCCAAACCAAGCTAGTCCTGATCCTACATTTTTAGTAGTTTCCCATATTGCATCTCCATATATTGAACAAAATTCCTCTGCTTTATATGCACTATTAAAATCTATATTTGTAGTTGCTTTATTTGGATATGCTGTTGCCAAATGTGTTGATGTACCTGTTGTAAAAGCTTTTCCACTTTCTATACCAGATAAGTTATTTACATAAGATGCTGTATATTCTGCTAAACCACAACTCATATCAAATACTCCGTATATATTTCCTGTTGTACTTGATTTTGTTCCAGCTCCTGAATCTTTTCCACTATCTACTACAGTCCAAGCCGTACTTACTAAATTACTATCTGTTCCAACTTTATCTGTTAAAGTTGCTGAAACTGATGTGAAACTTTTAGCATTTCTTTCTGTCTTAGCTCTAGGTGCTGAATATCCTGTTATTCCATATATTCCCCAACTTGTGTTATTTGGATGTTGTGCTGTTCCATTTATATCCAAATTATTTCTTGCCTTTTCAGTAGATGTATTTATTTTTCCTTTTGAATATCCATATTGACTCATTGATAAATATGCTGCTGCTCCCCATTCACTACTTTTCATTAAATGGCTATTTGCTGAATTTGTTAATCCATATGGATTTGATGCATCATCCAATGCTAATGATAAATTATAACATTGTGATTCATTTACACAGTTATACCCAAATTTTCTTCCTTTAAATACTGGATAATAATAATTACTTACAGAAGAAACTTTTTCACTTGTATCTTTATCTGTTGTCTTTATTCCTGCTTGGAATTTTGCAACCCAAATTCCTAGTACCTCTGATTTCCATTCTCCACTACTATATCCTGTACTACTTCCATCTTTAAATGCTGGATGTACTACATATCCGTCTGGAAATTTTGAATAATTATTTGTTGTTGTTGCATTATAATCTACTATTTT
Source organism: uncultured Clostridia bacterium (assembly GCA_934168355.1). Taxonomy (GTDB): domain Bacteria; phylum Bacillota; class Clostridia; order TANB77; family CAG-508; genus CAG-269. The sequence continues at coordinate 24,651 of CAKPNI010000019.1, read as the reverse complement.
TGCTCCATCTTCTGTTTTGTCTGTTCTTCCTATTAAGAATTTTACATCCATTCCACCTTCAGAATTATCGTGGTATCCTTTTGTTATTTTGTATGCAAATCTTGGTATCCATACAAACATACTTCCCAAGTCTTCTTCTGCAACTTCTGTTCCTGCTGCTGCAGTTTCGTTATATGTTCCATCACATAACATTACATTTGCCCATTGGTTCTTACTTTCATTGTAATTGTACCATTCTGGATCATTTTTTGTGCAAATTACCCATTTTGCTTTTGATGTATCCCATTTTACTGGTATCATTCCTTTACTTAATGCTGGCTTATTTGCTCCACTTGTTGTGTCATATACCGATTCTCCACCATTTTCTATTAATGATTCTAAATCAGCTAATTGTACTTGCTCATCTCTTTGAGCTTTTTCTGTTTTTTCTCTGGCTTTTGCTGCTCTAGTTAGTATACCATTTTGTCCTGTTAACATTGAAACACTTACTCCTGCCAATATTATTAGGACTACAATTGTCACTACCAAAGCAATTAAAGTTATACCTTTCTCTTTTTTCTTAAATTCGTTCACTTCCATGCATTCTCCTTCCTTTGTTACTATCCCAAAATTTATGAATTTTATTCACGTCCACGCATTCGTACAGATGCTCATTGGATTTATTATACAAATAACAAAATAAAAAGTCAACATATTTTGCACCTTTTTAAATGCATTTTTATGCATACATACAAATGCATGATAATATACTACTAAAGTTAGGAGATGAACCTCATGTATTTAAAAAGATTAAAAGATTTAAGAGAAGACTTTGATAAAAAACAATTTGAAATAGCCGAATTTTTAGACATCACAAGACAACAATATAGTCTGTACGAACTTGGAAAACGTGATATTCCCGCCGAATATATAAAAAAACTAGCCAAATATTATAATACATCGTCTGACTATATTTTAGAAATCACAGACGAAATAACTCCGTATATAACCCATGAAACCTCAAGAAAAAAAGATATATCAAAAAATTAATTTTGATATATCTTTTTTATTATGAATTGAATACTCTGTCAAATTCTTCTCCATCAATTTTTTCTTTTTCAAGTAATATTCCTGCAACAATGTGAAGTTTATCTATATTAGCAGCTAAAATTTCCTTAGCAGTATTATAAGCTCTATCAATAATAGCCTTAACCTCTTCATCAATAATAGCAGCTGTCTCTTCAGAATAATTCTTAGTTTGAGCTAAATCTCTTCCAAGGAACACTTCTCCTTGACCTTGACCATACATAATAGCTCCAAGTCTTGAACTCATTCCATAAACAGTTACCATACTTCTTGCAATTTGAGATGCTCTTTCAATATCGTTACTTGCACCTGTTGATATATCATTTAGAATCAAGGCTTCTGCAACTCTACCACCTAATAGTGATATAATTTGTTCTTCCATTGCAGTCTTAGACATAAAAGACTTATCTTCTGTTGGTCTATACATTGTATAACCTCCAGCCATTCCTCTAGGTACTATTGATATTTCATGAACTGGGTCTTGTGTTGGTAAGAATTTACTTACAACTGCGTGACCAGCTTCGTGGTATGCAACCAATTTCTTTTCATGGTCACTTCTTACTTTTGTTTTCTTTTCAGGTCCCATAGTTACTTTAACCATAGCATCTTCAATTTCTTGCATTCCTATTTCTGTCTTGTTTCTTCTTGCTGCTAGAAGTGCAGCTTCATTTAATACATTTTCCAAATCTGCTCCTGCAAATCCTGATGTATTTTTTGCTATAATTCTTAAATCAACATCATCTGATAATCTTTTCTTTTTACTGTGAACTTCTAGTATTTGCTCTCTTGCTTTTACATCTGGTGCTCCTACTACTATTTGTCTATCAAATCTTCCTGCTCTTAATAATGCTTTATCTAATACGTCTGGTCTATTTGTTGCAGCTAAAACGATAACTCCTTCGTTTGCTGAAAATCCATCCATTTCAACAAGTAATTGGTTTAATGTTTGTTCTCTTTCATCATGTCCTCCACCAAGTCCTGCTCCTCTTTGACGTCCTACTGCATCTATTTCGTCTATGAATATTATACATGGTGCATTTCTTTTTGCTTGTTCAAATAAGTCTCTAACTCTTGATGCTCCTACACCAACAAACATTTCAACAAAGTCTGAACCACTTATTATAAAAAATGGTACTCCTGCTTCTCCTGCAACTGCTTTTGCAAGTAATGTTTTACCAGTTCCCGGCTGACCAACTAAAAGTACTCCTTTTGGAATTCTTGCTCCCATATCTGTGTATTTTTTAGGATTTTTTAAGAATTCTACTATTTCTTCTAGTTCTTCTTTTTCTTCATCAACACCTGCTACATCATCAAATGTGATTTTATTTTTCTCTGCTGTGTTTATCATTCTAGCTCTACTTTTTCCGAATGTCATTGTTTTGTTTCCACCTTGGTTGTTTCCAGGATTCATCATAAAGAACCAGAATATTAAGAATATTATAAGCAATCCGAATGGAGTAATTAAACTTAATATTGTTATCCATATTGATTCAGATTCCTCATCTAATGCCAAGTTTCCATTTTTGATGTATTGCTCTGCATATGTTACAAAACTATCTAAACTTGGTATGTTTACTTGTTTTATTGTTTTATTATTATCATTAAGTGTTACTTTTGCACTTTCTCCTCCTGCTGATAATTTAACACTTGATACATTTCCCTCTTCTATATTTTCAATTAATTCTGAATAGGTCATTTTATTGTTGCTATTTTCCATTATTGAAGAAATAACTACTATTAGAATTACACCTATTATTAGCCATATAGCTAAAGATTTTATTCCATTTTTCACTATTCAATTCCTCCTTTTCGCTTGAACTATACCATAACAATTCTGATTTTGCAATAGTTTTTTGTATTATTTTTTGCACCATTTTTTATCATTCTACGGCTTTCTATAATTTGGCCTCGAAAAAAATTTGATTTTTATTAACCAAAATCTTTATATTTTTGTTTGGCATTAAGTATTTGTTTCCTATATTTTTTTCACATAGTTTTATTATGTCATTTATATTCACTTTTTCTATGTTTTGTACATTTCCTATTGTTTTATTTATAGCATATAATATTAGTCTTTTCTTTATTACTATGTCTTGCTTATTAAATTCTTTTAAATTTAATACTAAGTATCCTTTTTCTTCTTTTATTTTTAACCTATTGAATACTTCTATTGTTATTTTTTCTAAGTATTTATCCTCTTCATCTATAATAGAAGATAATCTATCTACTGTATTTATAATGTTTGGGTTAAATTCTTTCTTTATATACGGAATAACTATATTTCGTACTTTATTTCTTGTGCAATCATTTATGAAATTTGTTTTATCAATTCTTGGTTGCAAATTATTTTTTTCGCAATACTCCTCAATTTTGCTTCTTTCAGTTTCTATCAAAGGTCTTATATATTTGTTTTCTCTTTTAGGTTCTATTCCCTTTAATCCTGAAACTCCTGCGCCCCTAAGCATGTTCATTATTATTGTTTCAATTTTGTCATTTTTATTATGTGCAATTGCAATTTTATTTGCCTTTTCTTTACGCAAAATTTCCTCAAAGAATTCATATCTTACTGTTCTTCCGGCTTCTTCAGTGCCTTGTTTATTATTATTTGCATAATTTTTTACATCTATTCTTTTTGTATAATATTTGATACCGTTTTTTTCGCAATAATTTACAACATATTTTTCATCATCTATTGCTTCTTCCCTTATTAAATGATTTATATGACAAACTATTATTTCAAATTTTAGTTCATTTTTTAAATCTTTCAAAATATCTAGCATACAAATCGAATCTGGGCCACCAGAAATTCCACATATTATTTTGTCATTTTCTTTTATTAAATCATATTTTTTTATTGTATTTAAAACTTCCTCTTTTAACATATTAATCATCATATCCTCTTGCAAGATTATCGAATTTTGTATAATTTCCCATCCATAATAGTTTTACTGTACCTGTTGAACCTGCTCTATGTTTTGCAATTATTACTTCAGATATATTTTTGTCTTCTGTATCTGGATTGTAATAATCATCTCTATATAAAAACATAACAATGTCTGCATCTTGCTCTATTGAACCAGATTCACGAAGGTCAGATAGCATTGGTCTATGGTCTGGTCTTTGTTCAACAGCTCTTGATAGCTGTGAAAGTGCAATTACTGGTACATCTAATTCTTTAGCAAGGATTTTTAAAGACCTACTAATTTCCGCAATTTCCTGCTCACGGCTTCCATTTTTTCTGTTATTACTTCCCTGTACAAGCTGAATATAGTCTATTACAATCAATCCAATATGTTGCTCATTTTTTAGTTTTCTACATTTTGTTCTTATTTCCATTATAGAAATACCGGGCGTATCATCTATAAATATTCCAGAATCTGAAATTGGCCCTACTACACTTGCAAGTTTACTCCAATCATCTTCTTCAAGTTTACCTGTCATTATTTTATTACTATCAACCATCGCTTCTATACACAAAATTCTGTTTACTAATTGGTCTTTTGACATCTCTAAACTAAATACTGCAACAGGTGTATTTGCTTTTATTGCTGCATTTGCCGCAATGTTTAACGCAAATGCTGTTTTTCCCATTGCGGGACGTGCTGCAACTAGTATTAGGTCTGAGCCATGTAGACCTGCAGTTTTATCATCTAGGTCGTAAAATCCTGTTGGAATACCTGTTATTTTCGATTTTTGGTTATATAATTCTTCAAGTTTTGTAAAACTTTCTATTAATACATCTTTTATGGGTGTATAACTTTTTTGGTTCTTATTTTGGATTAAATCAAAAATCTTTTTTTCGGCACTAGCCATTATATCTTCAACATCTTCTGTTTGATTATATCCTAAATCTATCATTTCATTTGCTGTTTTTATAAGCTTTCTTAATGTCGACTTTTCTTCTACAATGTCTATATATTTCTGAACATTTGCTGTTGTCGGAACTTTATCTGGCAATGTTGCTATATATTCGAATCCACCAACTTTTTCAAAGTTCCCCATTGATGATAATTCGTCATTTACAGTTACTAAGTCAACTGGCTCAGACCTATTATATAAGTTTACTATTGCTTCAAATATTAATCTGTTGTCTTCCCTATAAAAGCAATCTGCTTTTAGCCTTTCAACAGCTGCCATTACTGCTTCATCATCTGTTAGCATACTTCCTAATACTGCTTGCTCTGCTTCTATATCATGTGGTGGTATTTTTCCTAATTCCATCTTTTAGCTTCCTTTCTTTTTGAAATGGGGACGGTTCTTTTTTGAAAAAGGAACCGTCCCCATTTCAAAAAAATTACTCCCCAATAACATCTACCTTAACTGTTCCTACTACACCCTCATACAATTTTATTTGAACATTAGTAGTACCAAGTAATTTTATCGCATCTTTCAATTCTATTTTCTTCTTGTCAACTTTGATTTTATATTCTTTCTCAAGCTTTTCTGCAATTTCTTTGCTTGATACTCCGCCAAAAACTTTTCCATTTTCTCCTGCTTTTACTTTGAATTTTAGTCTTATTTTTGACATTTTGTCAGCTTGTTTTTTAGCTTCTTCTTTTTCTACATCTTTTTTATATTGCTCTGATTCTTTTTTTGATTTTAGTTTTGCTAAGTTACTATTTGTTGCTTCTACCGCTAGATTTTTAGCAAATAAATAGTTTCTTGCATATCCATCTGAAACGTTTATTATCTCGTCTTTTTTTCCTATTGATTTTATGTTTTCTTTTAATATTACTTTCATTTTGTTTACCTCCCTGTTATGCAACCTTTTCAGTATAATTTATTACAGTAATTTCTGTAATTGCATTTCTTACAGAATTTACCAATTTTTCTAGTTGTTTGGCTACTTCATTACTATAAGTTACCTCACCACATTGTTTGCATACTTGTGATGGAACATTTTTTATAATGATAATACAATTATCTAATTCAACCATAAATGTTGTTTTTCTATCTTCTAAATCTCCTTTACACATAAAACAATTCATCTTAATTCTCCCTTCTTGTTTTAAAATCTGATTTCCATTTTATATCGTCTGGATAATATGCCGTTATTATCCAAAGTTCTTCCTCATTAGCTCCACATACTACATGTATTACATCATTTTTTATATTTAAAGTTTTCATATGTCCTCCTTGTTCTTGCTCGATATATATTATCATACTTTTATAAAAATTTCTATACAAATCACAAAAAATTCAAAAAAGGCAATTATGTTTCACCATAATTACCTTAATTTTCATTTTCTTCAAAATACTCACCAATTCTTACCTTAAGTTCTTCCTTAACTTCATCCATACTCTTACCCTCAACCTGAGCTCCGGCCAAAGTGATATGACCTCCGCCACCCATTTTTTCAAGGATAACTTGGACATTTATATCTCCAATAGAACGTCCACTAATAGTGATTTTTTCCCCATCATTTCCTAGAACAAATGATGCAGTAATATTTCCTATTGCTAAAAGTTGGTCAGCTGATTTTGCACAAATTATATTTGCTTCTTTATCATTTTCATTATATGTTGCAATTCCTATTGAATCATTAATTACTTCTGTTGTTTTAATAATTTCTGTAATTTTTTTATATGTTTCCAAATCGCTTTGGAACCATTTTTTTACACGAATTATATCTACTCCGCATTTTCTTAAATATGCTGCTGCTTCAAATGTACGCACTCCTGTTTTAAATGTGAAGTTTTTTGTATCCATCATGATCCCTGCATATAATACTTCTGCTTCTATTTTCTTTAATTTGGTTGTAACTTGCGTATATTGCAATAACTCTGTTACAAGCTCTGCAGCAGAAGATGCATATACTTCATGGAATGTAAGTATACTTTTTGTAATAAAATCTGGACTTCTTCTATGATGGTCTATTATTGCTACTTGATTTGTTTTTTCCAATAATTCTGGTGCTTCAACATGGCTTGTTTTATGTGTGTCCACTACTATTAATAAGGTTTTGGGTGTTATTTTTTCTTCTGCTACCTCTTTATTTATTATAACATCTTTATACTCTTCATCTTCATCTAAGCTCTTTTTTACATTTCCTAGTGCCATAGTATTTGTATTTGCAATAATATATGAAGGTTTACCAAGATTAGTTGCCAACCTATATACTCCTATTGCTGAACCAAACGCATCTATATCGGCATTTACATGCCCCATTATCATTACTTGGTCATTTTCTTGGATTAATTCTTCTAAAGCATGTGCTACAATTCTTGCTTTTACTTTGGTTCTTTTTTCTACTTCTTCTACTCTTCCACCAAAGAATTGATATTTACCATTTTGCCTAATTGCTGCTTGGTCTCCACCACGTCCTAGTACAACGTCCATTGTGTTTAATGCTGATTGATATTTTTCTTTGTCTGTTTCTCCCTCATTTGATATGGCTATACTTAAAGTAAGCTGTGCTCTTCCTTTTATGTTGATATCTTTTATGGTATCAAGTATATTAAATTTGTTTTCTTTTATTTTTTCTAAATATTTTTGCTCAAATAAATATACAAATCTATCTCTATCTGATTTTACAACTATTCCTTCTGTCTCGCTTGTCCAGTCATATATTGCTTTTTCTATTTCTGCAATTATTCCCGGTCTTATATCCATATCAATTGCTTGCATTGTTTCTTCATAGTTGTCTATCATTATTATTCCTACACAACTTTTTGAGTCATTGTATTCTTTTTGAAGTTTTAGGTTGTCTGTTTCATCAAGAAAATATAATATCATCATGTATTTGTTTTCTTTTCTTCTTTCATGATTTCCTGATTTTACAAATTCTCCAAGTATTTTGTAGGTTTTATTTTCTATTTTTAAACTTCTTACTATTGATTTGTCCTTTTTGTCTTCTCTTGCATTTATTTCTGTGTTTATATTGTCCAGTAATTCACTTATATAGTTGTTTATATCTATATTTGCAAATTCAGATACAAATTTTGTACTTCTCCAAATTATGTTTCCATCTGTTTCTACTATAATTAGCGGGATTGGCGAATATATTAAACTGTTTTTGGCAGCTGAATTTACATTTAGTGTTAAGTCTTGTAAATGCTGAGATATTTCGCTTTTTCTCTTGTTGTTTGCAAAATATGTGTATCCTAAAATTGCTATAAATAGTATTATTGATGGTATTATGAATTTTGGTTTTTGTATACATATTGCTATTAATAAAATAAATATTATTACTAAATATATTTTCGTTCTTGATACTAAACTATCAAATAATTTTCTATTACTACTTTGCAAGTTTCTTTCTCCTTTATTTTCGAATAGCTATATTTTACCGCATTTTGAGGGATTTGTCAAATTGTATTCACCTCAAAAAATGAAGCAGTTATAAATATTATAACCGCCTCCAATCATTTATTTTAATAATTCAAACTGTCTTCATCTAAAAGAAAATCATATATACTCATTATTATAATTCCATTTTCATATCTTGACCTTTTTATATTATCGCCAACTATTATTATTTTTTTGAAAAAATCATTTACATTTATCAAAGATTTTTGTTCTTGTTCTACCTTTTCTTTTGTTTTCATTTCAAGTGCTGATTGAATGTAAATTTTATTGTTTCCTTTATTTGCCACAAAGTCAATCTCTAATTGTTTTTTTGTATTTCCTTCTCGTATTTCAACAGAGCCTACATCAACATTGTATCCACGTTTTTTTAATTCTATATAAATTACATTTTCCATAGTATGAGATATTTCTTCACTTTGCCTAAAATCTAAAAACGAGTTTCTTATTCCAATGTCTGTAAAATAGTATTTCTGAGGTGTTTCTATAAATCTTTTTCCCCTTACATCAAATCTTCTTGCTTTTTCTATTATAAATGCATCTTGTAAATATCCTAAATAGTTGTATATTGTTTTGTCTGTCATTGTCGACATTCTATCTCTTTCTTTAAAGTTATTTGATAATTTTAGTGGATTTGTAAGAGAACCAATGTCTGATGCCACTATTTGTACTAACATTTCTAGCTCTTCTTTATTTTGTACATTATTTCTATCTATTATATCATTAATATATACATTGTCTTTTTGTGTTTTTAGGTAATTTATTTTAGCATTATCCGTTTTTGCCATTATTGTTAAAGGAAGCCCTCCATAAGTATAGTACTCACTTAAAGCCTTTTCTTCTGAACCTTCATATACTGAATAGAATTCTGCAAATGATAATGGATATACTCTTATTTCGTCTCCTCTACCTCTAAATTCTGTTATTATATCAGATGATAGAAATTTTGAATTACTTCCTGTTACATATATTTCAACATTATTTATATGCATAAATCCTATTAAAACAGACTCGAATTCTTTTACTTCTTGAATTTCATCTAATAAAATATAGTATTTTTTTTCATCTGTAATTAGACTTCTTATATACTGGTCTAGCTCGTCTGGGTCTAAATATTTAAAATTTGTTCTTTCATCTAAACTTAGTTGTATAATGTGTTTCTCGTCTGTACCTTCTTCCAAAAGATAGTTTTTAAAAATTGTATTTAATAAATATGATTTTCCACATCTTCTAATTCCAGTTATTATTTTTATTAATCCATTGTCTAATCTGTTTATAAGCTCTTTTAAATAATAATCTCTTTTTATTTCCATACCAACAACCTCCATTACGAATTTTTTCCGTTTATGTATTTTTTTCGTAATCATTATATCAAATTTTAGGTTTTAAGTCAAATTTCATTACGAATCTTTTACGTTTACGGAAGTTTTTCGTAATATATTATATGTTTCTAAACTCCAATCTCTCAAAAATTATTCTAATTACCAATGGGTGCAAAATCGTCTGTTACAATTTTTTTATCACTTTCAAAACCAGTTATCTCTCTATCTAATAAATATGAAAATTCATTTTTTCTTTCTTCACTTACGTTTAACTCACCTTTTATTCCTACTAAAATAAGGTTTTGACTTTCTTCTGTTGTTCTAACATCTTTAACTTTAAACAATTTTACATCATCAAACACTGCTTTATATGTTGCATATTCATATTTTAAAAAATCCGCTCCATTTCCATCTATACCGGATATGATATTTGTTATTACAAGACCATTATCATTCAACAATGTTTTTGCATTTTCTAATGCTTCATATGTTGTAAGCTCAAAAGGTATATTTAATCCTTTAAATGCATCTATTAAAATAGTATCATATTTATTTTTACTATAATTAAAGAAGCTTCTTCCATCTTGGCTATATACTTTTATTCTCTCATCATTAAGATTAAGTCCAAATTCTTCTTCCGCAATTTTAGTCATTTTATCATCTATTTCAACCACATCTATATTTTTATCACTATATTTATTTAAATAATGCATTGGATAAGTATATGCTGCTCCACCTATTAAAAGTGTATTTTTTGCATTTTTATTGTAGTAATCAAATAAATCATAAAATTTTAAATACTCCGCTCCCATTTCATTTGTGTTTGTGTCTAAATAAGATTCTAATCCCATATCAACTTGTAATGTTTTATAGTTTCCATTTTGATTTTTTACATTTGTCACCCAAATTCTGCTATATTGCGAATCCGTATCTAGTATAATATCTGGATTTGATTTTTTAAAAATATATTTTCCCGTTATTATACATATTGCTGATAAACTAACAATAAATACCACCAAATAAAAATACTTTTTATCTCTATTTTCTCTAATTATTATAGACATTATCGTTAATATTAATGTAATTCCAATATTTATATTACTAACTCCTATGTGAGGTATCAATACAAATCCCATAAAAAATGTACCAATAATACTTCCTAATGTTGATAAAGCTGATATTCCTCCTGATGATGTCCCTACATCTGCTGTCTTTTCTGTTTTTATTTTAACCGCTATTGGCGATACCATAGCTAAAAGAAAACTTGGTATTGAAAATACACTTATTGCACATATTATCGCCGAAAAAATCAAATTATTTGATAAACCCGCAATCTTTTTTACAAATAAAGTTTCAAATAAAGGTATTAAACTTGTAAAAAAAGTAGCTTCTAATAAAATTTCAGCTAACTTATCTTTTCCTGCATTTTCTTCTGCTTTTTTGCCCCCATACCAATATCCTAGGCTCATACTCGCAAGAATAATTCCTATTATACTTGTCCAAACTACATTTGAGCTTCCCACATATGGAGAAAGAATTCTAGAGGCTAGTAGTTCTAGCCCCATTTCTATTGCTCCACTTAAAAACACAATTAGTTCCAATTTATATTTTTTCATTTCATTTCCCCTATTTTAAATCTATTTTTTCTCTTCAACATCTAACTTAATATGAACATCTTTAAGTTGCTGTTCAGATACTTTTGAAGGTGCTCTCATAAGTAAATCTCTTGCTCTCTTATTCTTAGGGAATGCAATAACTTCTCTAATATTGCTTGAATCTTCAATAAGCATAACCATTCTATCAATTCCGGGTGCAGCACCTGCATGTGGTGGAGTTCCATATTGGAATGCATTATATAAAGCTCCAAATTTTGTTTTTACATCTTCTTCTGTATAACCTGCTATTTCGAAAGCTTTTACCATTATTTCTGGGTTGTGGTTTCTTACCGCACCTGATGCCATTTCATATCCATTACATACTAAGTCATATTGATATGCTAAAATGTCTAGTGGATTCATATTTTCTAGTGCTTCCATTCCGCCTTGTGGCATTGAAAATGGGTTATGGCAGAAATCGATTTCTCCTTCATCAGATAATTCATACATTGGAAAATCTACTATAAAACAGAATTTGTAAACATTTTTTTCTATTAAATCTAAACGTTTTCCAAGTTCAATTCTAACAAGTCCTGCTATTTTTTGAGCGGTTTTAAATTCATCTGCTATAAAGAACATACTTGCATTTTCTTTTAGACCGTAATTTTCTTTTAAATTTTGTACAATTTCAGGTGTTATGAATTTTGCAATTCCACCTTCTAGTTCACATTGAGCATTTAATTTTGTCCAAGCTAAACCTTTGGCTCCACATTCTTCTACCGCAAATTCTCCCATTTTATCAAAGAATTTTCTTCCTTGATTTGCTCCATCTGGTACTATTATAACTTTTATTGTTTTGTCTTTAAATGCATTAAATTCTGTGTTTTCAAAGGCTTTAGTTACATCTTGAATTATTAATGGATTTCTTAAATCTGGTTTATCAATTCCGTATTTTTCCATTGCTTCTTTATATGGTATTTTTATAAATTCTCCGTCATCTACTTTCCAATCTGTAAACTTTTTAAATACTGATGGTACAACTTCTTCAATTACTCTAAACACATCTTCTTGTGTACTAAATGCCATCTCAAAATCTAGTTGATAAAATTCCCCAGGCGCTCTGTCTGCTCTTGGGTCTTCATCACGGAAACATGGTGCTATTTGATAATATTTGTTAAATCCAGATACCATTAGTAATTGTTTAAATTGTTGTGGTGCTTGTGGAAGTGCATAAAATTCTCCCGGATTTAATCTACTTGGTACTAAATAATCTCTTGCTCCCTCTGGTGATGAGTTTGCTAATATTGGTGTTTGAATTTCAAAAAACCCTAATTCATCCATTTTATCTCTAAATGCTTTTAAAATTTTTGAACGTAGTAAAATGTTTTTATGTAATTTTTCGTTTCTTAAATCTAAAAATCTATATTCAAGTCTTAAATCTTCTCTTGCCTCAACTTCTGAATTTATTTCAAATGGTAATTCTGCTTTACATTTTCCTAATACTTCTATTTTGCTTGCAATTACTTCAATATCTCCTGTTGGCATTTTAGGATTTTTGCTTGCTCTTTCCACAACTTTTCCTTCTATATGAATACAGCTTTCTTTTACAAGTTCTTTTGCTTGTGCTTGTAAATTTTCATCATTTATTACTATTTGTGTTATTCCATCTTCATCTCTTAGGTCTATAAATACCATTCCACCTAAATCCCTTATTTTTTGTATCCAACCAGCTAATTCTACTGTTTCTCCTACATTTTCAATTCTTAGTTCTCCTAAATTTTTTGTTCTGTACATTTTTTCCTCCTTGCTGGGACAAAAGGAACCGGGTCTTTTTTGTCCTATTATTCCCAATTTTACTATTCTTTTATTTGGACAAAAAAGACCCGGTCCCTTTTGTCCCCAAAGAACAATTATCAAAATATTCACTTAATACACATTCTAATTCACATCTATTATCAATCGCATTTACCCTTACCCTAAAATTACTCGAATTAGGCAAATTCTTGCTATATGATGCCAAATGCTTTCTGAATTCTTTTATTGCCACATCTTCGCCTTTTTCTTCTATTAAAAGGTTTAAATGTTCTTTTATTATTTTCAACTTCTCATCAGGTGTTATTTCTGGCAGTTGTTCTCCTGTTTGCAAATAATATTTGATTTTTTCAAATATCCAAGGATTTCCTATAGATGCTCTTCCTATCATTATTCCATCTACACCTGTTTTTTCAAACATTTCTTTTGCTGATTTTTCGTCTACTACATCACCATTTCCAATTACTGGTATGTGTACTGCTTCTTTTACTTTTTTTATTATTTCTAAATCTGCTGTTCCTGAGTAATATTCGCTTCTTGTTCTTCCATGTATCGTAATTGCTGAAATTCCAGCTTTCTGGGCTATTTTTGCAATTTCAGTTGCTACAATATGTTCGCTATCCCATCCTTTTCTAAATTTTAAGGTTACAGGTACTTTTGAATTCTTGACAACTGTTTCCATTATATCTTTTGCTTTTTCTAGGTCTAACAGAAGTTTACTTCCATCTCCATTTTTTACAACTTTCGGTGCTGGACATCCCATATTTATATCAACTATATCAGCTTTTTCAGATACATATTTTGCAGCATACGCAAAAGCTTCTATGTCTGAACCAAAAATCTGAATACTTACAGGTCTTTTTTCTCCATTTAAATTCATAAGCTTTTTGGTCTTTTCATCACCATAAAGTATTGCTTTTGAACTTACCATTTCGGTACATACAAGTCCCGGCTCAAATTTTTCGCATATTAGCCTAAATGGCAGGTCTGTTATACCTGCCATTGGAGCTAATAAAATATTGTTTTTTAATTTTACATTTCCTATTTCTAATTCGTGCAAATACATTTAATGCTCCTAAATTTTATTTTATAAATATTGTCTTTTTTCTATTTCCACTAATATTAAGTAATAAGCCTATACATATATAACTTGTTATCATTGAACTTCCACCATAACTTATAAATAGTAGTGGAACTCCTGTTATTGGAAGTAAACCTAGTGTCATTCCAACATTTTCTGTTAAATGAAATAAAAATACTCCACTTATTCCAGCTGCTATATATGAACCTAGGTCATCACTTGCAGTTTTTGCTACATACAGTGATTTTGTAATTAGTGTAACATATACCAGTATTACGGCTGCCGAAATTATAAAGCCCATTTCTTCACCTACAACTGAATATATGAAATCTGTTGTTTTAGGCGATAAATATCCTAATTGTGTTTGGTTTCCATTTAACAATCCCATTCCTGTAAGCTCTCCAGAACCTATCGCGATTTTGGATTGTAGTACATTGTATCCTGCTCCTTTTGGGTCTGATTCTGGATTTAAAAAGATATCAATTCTTGTTTTTGCATGTGCAGGTAAAACAAAGAAGTATGCAAGTGGAAGTGCAACAACTAATAGTATTGTTGCCACAATTATGTATTTTTTTTCTATTCCTGATACATATAGCATTAAAACTAATGATACTAAATATGCAGCTGCTGTTCCATAATCTGGTTGTAGGATTATTAAAAATACCGGAAACATTACTGTTGCAATTGCTAAACATAATTTCCAAAATATGTTTATTTGGAATTTTCCTTTTTCTTGTATTTTTACAATTGTTGATGATGTAAATAATATTACTGCCACCTTTGCAAGCTCTCCGGGTTGCAACGTGAATGCTCCTATTTTAAACCAACTGCTCGCTCCATTTCTTGCTTTTGTAAATAGTACTGCAATTAAAAGTAAAATTGATATTCCGTAAAATACAGGCGATAATTTTGCCCATACATCATAGTCTACAAACATTATTACTATCATTATTGCTATACTTACACCAAACCACATTATTTGTTTTTTTAATTCATCAAAGCCACTTGATTGTGTCGCAGAATATAAAGCTATAAAACCTACTATACTTAGTAGAAGTGCTGATATTAATATCAGCCATTCCATATTTTTAAATGTTCTACTTCTCATCTTTTTTCTCTTCTTTTATTTCTTGTTTTTCTGCTTTCTCTTTAGATGCCTTTTTGACTTTTTCTTCTTTTTCAGCTTTTCTTTCCTTTTCTTCTGGCTTTTGGGCTTTGTTTTTATTGTTTTCTTGCTTTTCTTCTACTTTATTTTCTTCAGTATTTTCTTTTGTTTCTTCTACGTTATTTTTTTCTTCTATGTTATTTTTTTCTTCTTTTTTTATTTCTTGCCTTTGCTCTTTTTCTTCTGTTTTTATTTCTTCTTTTATATCATTTGGCTTCATGTGCGACTCTTGATTCGTTTTACTCATTTGCCTTGTCTCATCTTTTATGTTTATAATCGGTATATTTGCATATAAAGCCGGTGCCCCCTGTGTTCCATCTTCGTTTGTTTCAGTTGCAAGTCTTACATCCATTGCGTCTTCATCTATATCTATATATTTTTTTATTACTTCTACTATTTCTTGCCTCATCAAATCTAAAAAGTCTGCTGAAACATTTGCCCTATCTTGCATTAATACTAAATGTAGCCTTTCTTTTGCGGTATCTTTTGAACTTGACTTTAATAGCTCTCTTTTTTTACTTCTTTTAAAAATGTTTTTAATGTTTTCAAACATTTGCGTCCCTCCAGTTCCCATTATTATGTAACTTAATACATTTTTATTTTTTTCTTTAGATTAGTTTATTTTTTTCCAAAGATTCTTTTTAATTTTGCCCAAAATCCTTTTTCTCTGCCGGGTATTGTGATTTCTATATCTTCTCCTAATATTCTTTTTGCTATCTCTAAATATGCTTTTCCTGATGGTGCCTTTTTGTTTTGGATAACTGGTTCACCTTTATTTGTTTGTGTTATTATGTACTCATCATCTGGAACTACTCCTATTAGGTCTATTGATAATAAATCTACTATATCATCAACATCCATCATTTCACCTTTTCTTACCATGTTTGGTCTTATTCTGTTTATTACTAGTTCTGGATTCTTTATTTCAGATGATTCTAAAAGCCCAATTATTCTATCTGCATCTCTTATTGATGATATTTCTGCAGTTGATACAACTATTGCTCTTGTTGCTCCTGCTATTGCATTTTTAAATCCTTGCTCTATACCCGCTGGGCAATCTATAAGTATATAGTCAAATTCTTCTTTTAGTCTTTCTGTTAATTTTTTCATTTGTTCTTCATTTACTGCTGATTTGTCTCTTGTTTGGGCTGCTGGTAATAAATATAATTCTTTGAATCTTTTATCTTTTATTAGTGCTTGTCTTAATTTACATTTTCCTTCAACAACGTCTACTATGTCATATACTATTCTATTTTCTAAACCCATTACAACATCTAGGTTACGTAGTCCAATATCTGTGTCTATTAAAGCTACTTTTTTTCCTTCTAATGCTAAACTTGAACCTAAATTTGCTGTTGTTGTTGTTTTTCCAACTCCACCTTTTCCTGATGTAATAACTATAACTTCTCCCATTTTTGTTCTTCCTTTCTTAGGATTTTTTGCTTGTATTATCATATAATGGATTTGCTAAAAAGTCAATAATTTGACATAAAAATACGAAATATTTTTTGGATATAAATTTTATTTATTATTTACAGTTTTGTTTATTCATTTTTCTTTTTCTTCTTTTTTATTCGTCTTTTTCTTTCTTACTATTTATTCTTACGTTAAAATCATATTTTTATTTTATGATATTACTATATTAGGATTTTGAATTTTTTATTGTATAATTTACCAAAATTCATCGAAAAGGAGCTAATTAAATGGACTACAAACTAAATAATGTAGAAATTGGTGAACGTATTAGAACCATTAGAGAGAGTATGTCAATGAGCAGGGAAAAATTTTCTGAAATGATTGATATTTCTGAAGTATTTTTAGGTCAAATTGAAAGAGGAGAATGTTCTTTAAGCTTAAAGACTTTATCAAGTATAATTACTAATACTGGTAATTCAGCTGATTTTATATTGTATGGAAGAGAAGAAGATAACAATGCTTATATAAAAAAGATTAATCGATTATTATTACATTCATCTGATAATTTTTTAGAATTCATATATACTTTAATTAGTGATATTCAAAAATTTGATAAAAGTAGTCAAGTCGACAGTAAAATTTAGAATTTTACTGTCAGTCTTCTTTTATATCTAACATTATATTCATTCCGTCTTTAAAGCCTTGCATATATAGTTCTTTTGCTACACTTGATAGTTTTAGGTTGTAGTTTTCTTCTAATGCATTGTATATTTCTTGGTTAATCTTGCTACAATCCACTTGAATTAGTTTTTCTTCTATTTCTTTTATGGCTTTTTTTATTGCTTTGTCAATTTCTTCTCTTCTTTTTAAGTAAATTTCTTCTAACATTTTTTTACCTCCGTTATTATTTTGGTATTTTTGTTTGTTATTATTCAGTAATTTGTATCACATCCATAATTTTAAAGCTTTGGAATAAAATTTTTGTTGAAATAATTCTTTTTGAATACAAGTTTGTATATTTAATGGTTTATTTTTATCATATTTTTTTGATTTTTGCAATAGATTGAAAAAAAATTTTATAAAAGTAGATTAGAATATTACAACACAAAAAGGATAAAAGGCAAATTAAAAGGAATGAGTCCTGTACAATACAGAATTCATTCCAAAACAGCCTAATACCTAGTCAAAAAATGTCCAATTTTTTGGGTTCAGTACATTAATTTTGGTATACCTTATTATTTTGGTCCAAGTTTTGTGCCCCTATCGGTGCACAAAACTTGGACCGATTAGTTCTCTAACGTTCCCTAATCGGGTCCACCTACTGTTAAAATACTCTACTTTTCCCTATAATTTACTTATTATAGTGTTTCGCATTTAAGAGTTCAGTCTCACTTTATGCAAAGTGTGGCACGAGAGGAATTGCCGCTATAGGTGTCGTACGGATAGCTGAGACTGCGAATGGCTGGAGAAAAATCACCTGAATAACCACCTCGTATAGCTCGAAGATAGCTACCGTTAGCCTCTAATGTCCATTCATAATTACAACCATATAGGTCATTTACATTATTTATTATATCTGTATCTTTTCCTCCAGTTGTGGTTGTATTATTACGAATTGAAGAATTTGAATCTCCAACTGTTTTTCCATTTTTCGCCATCCAATTCAACATTGCATCATACTGACTTCCCCAAATCATGCTACTTACTACTTTATCATTGTCATTAGTAAATGTTTTTATTTTTTTATACAATCCATACCAACTACTTGTTTCACTATTACTAGCATCTGCTGTCGTAACATTATTTGCTTCTACACTCGCATTTTTAAATACAACTTCATTTGTTGTTTTATCTAGTCCTGCTTCGTATCTGGCTACATAAAATCCTTTATATTTTAATACACTTGCTATCATTGCATTATATTCTGTTGTCAATTTTGTTGTTGTTATTTTTCCATCTACTGTATCTGAATTTCCACCATCATAATCACTTACTACATCTGGCTCTCTAAAATCTGACGAACCTCCTTGGTAATTTGCATTACTTCCATATTTCAAATAACCATTGCTTCCAGAAAAATCATATAAAATTCCTTTATAATCATTCCCCACTTGTACTGCCATTGGAGTATATGTTTTTCCACTTGAAGTTCCTGTATCGCTACTTTTTGGTAAATCTGCATCTCTACTTGTATCTAATACTACATCATCTACTGGTACCCATACAAATTCGCTTCCTTTTACATTTACAACAACACCTGTATCTACTGTTCCAGTTACATAACTTGCTCCCGTAGGTAATGCAAATACTTTCCCAGCTTCATCTGCCATTGCTTGTGCATTTGGATTTGTTCCATAACTTGCTGGATTTTCTACTTTTTTTATTGCTGCTACAACCACATTTACATCTTTTGTAATTGATGTATTTTCTACCTTTACATTAAACGTAACTGTTTTTGTTTCACTTCCAGCTTTTATTGTTATTTCTGTACCATTTTCTATTACTTTTTCTGCTGTTACTTTTGTTCCATCAACAGTCATTTCTGCTCCATCTGTTGGTGGTGTTAGTTTTATTTGGTTTTCTTGACTTCCATTTGGAATTTCTGCATATTCCTCTGTAGATAAACTTACATTTGTTCCTGTTATATTTATTTCGTAATATTTTCCGTTAATTTTTACATATGTTTTTATAGCTCCTGCACCCTCTACATCTAGTTCTACTCTTATTTTTGTTGTTGCACCCGGACCTATATTTACTCCATCTATGCTTTTTCCATCTGCATCTTTTATTAGTATTCCCTTTACTGTTGCATTTGATGTTGTAACATTTTGCACTTCATATCCTTGTTTTCTTAATTCTTCAGCTATTGCTGTTTTTACTGTTGTATCATCTGGCACTCCTAAATTATCTGTATAAAGCTCTTGTAATTTTAGTTTTGCAAGTTCCTCTACTTGTGATGTACCTTGTGCCTTTTTTGCTTGTGACGCCCTATTTAGTATTCCATTTTGTCCTGTTAACATGCTTATGCTTATTCCTGCTAATATTAATAGCACTATTATTGTTACGACTAACGCGATGAGCGTTATACCTTTTTCTTGCATTTTTCTATTTTTCATACGTTTCTTTTCCTCCTCATCTTTCTCTTCTTTAGCTTCCATTATGTTCATTTCAAACTGTTTTTCTTACTATTTACTAAATATGGCTTTTTATTCAATTTTCAATGTACATAACCTTTGCTAAATACTTTTTTATGATATCATATTGTACACTTTTTTGCAATTATTTTTGTATTGTTTTTTTTATTATTTTTCATTGTAAAGTTACATTTGAAATAAATATTAAATTGTGTTATAATAAAAAATCTAACAAATAAAATATTTAAAGGAGGTTTAACTTTGGAACAAATTATAAACATAACAAATTCATTTTGGTTTCAATCAATACTAAAAATCACATTAGGCTTTGTTTTAGCTGGTATCATCGGCTTAGAAAGATCATCTTGGAACAAACCTGCAGGCTTTCGAACACATTCATTAGTTGGTGTAAGTGCTGTTTTAATTATGCTTTGTGGTGAATTTATGTCTAGAGAATATGACATTGACCCATCAAGAATTCCAGCTCAATTACTTTCTGGAATAGGTTTTATTGGTGCAGGAACAATTTTAAGAGATGGCTTTAATGTAAAAGGTTTGACAACTGCTGCTGGGCTTCTTGCAGTTACTTGTATTGGACTAAGTATTGGAGCTGGATTTTATTTGGGTGGTATTTTTACAACTTTAATTGTTTATTTGGTTTTATCTTATTCTTATAAAATTTCTGATAGATTAGACCATTTTAATATTTTGGAATTACAAGTTACTATTTCTAAAAATACAAATGATGTTTTAGCTCAAATTGAAAATATTTTTAATGATTTTAATGTTGATATAAAACATATTAAAAGACCTAAAAAAGATGAAATCGAATCTGATACTGAAGTAATTAATATTGTTGGGCAATATGCTAAAAAGGGATTTAAGAAAAATGAACTTTTAAGAAATATTAGTGCTTTAGAAAATGTAACTGAAATAATGGAAGAATAGTTTTGATATTCTTCCATTATTTTTTACATCTTTACAACCAATTTATCAAATTTACTCCTAATATAATTCTCCAATTTATCCATAAAAACCTGTGGCTCAATCTCTTTTTTAGCAACCATATCTAAACCTTTTTCCCAACTTGCTGTAAGTTTTGGATTTAAAATATCTGGCATAGCTTGATATACAACATCATATATAGCTTCACCTTTAACTGTTGGAGTAACAATTTGAGTTTTAGAATTAATCTGGATATATTGGATTTTTTCTAATTTTTTTATAATTTCTCCTCTAGTTGCACTAGTTCCAATTCCTGCACCTTTTATTTGTTCACGAAGTTCTTCTTCTTCGATTAATTTTCCTGCATTTTCCATTGCTAAGACTAGGTTTCCCGAATTATATCTTGATGGTGGCGATGTTTCTGCGTCTTTTAATTCGTAATTTTGAACTTGTAAAGTTTCATTTTTCTTTAATGTATTTAAAACATCTAAGTTTGTATTTTCTTCCCCATCTTCATCTTTTTTGTCCTGTTTTTTTTCAGGTTTTAATACATCCAAATATCCTCTTTTCACACATACTTTACCTGTTCCTAAAAATGTTTCATTTTCTACATTTACAGTAACATTTATTTTGTTATATTCAGCAGGTGGATAAAATATTGCTAAAAATCTTCTTACAATTAATTTATATACATTTGCCTGTAATTCATTTAGCCCATTATAGTTTTCAAACCCTTGCCCTGTTGGAATTATAGCATAGTGGTCTGTTATTTTGCTGTCATTTACATATTTCGTTTTCACAAGATTTGTTGAATATTTTTCTTCTACCATTTTTTTCATTATACTTTGTATTTCTTCATCTTGAAAGTTTTTAGCTAAACCATTCAAGTTTTTAGAAATTTCTTTTGCAACAGCTGTTGAAAGCACTCTAGCATCTGTTCTTGGATATGTTACTAATTTTCTTTCATATAGTGTTTGAATTATTTCCAATGTTTGGTCAGGTTTTATTTTAAATTTTTTTGTACATTCATTTTGTATTTCTGCCAAATTGAATAATAATGGCGGATTTTCTTTTTGTTTACTCTTTTTTAATTCTGTTACTTTAGCTTCCTTTCCTTCAAGTGAAGCAATAAATTTTTTTGCTATTTCTTCTTTCTTAAAGCCACTTTCATTATATAATAATGGAGATTCAAAAAGTTTTGACTTTTCATTTACTTTCCATTCTGCTTTAAATTCGCCCTTTTCATTTGCGAATGTTCCAATTATTTTATAGTATTTGGTTTTTACAAAATTTCTTATTTCTCTTTCTCTTGATACTATCATTCCTAGTACACAAGTCATAACACGACCAACCGATATTGCAAAATAGTTTTGATTTAGCGACTTAGCTAACCTGTTTCCATATATTATTGATAATAGTCTTGAAAAATTTATTCCTATTAAATAGTCTTCTTTTGCTCTTAAATATGCACTATCTGATATACTATCATATTCTCTTTCACTTTTTGCTTCTCTTATTCCTCTTGATATTTCTTCCTCTGTCTGTGAATCTATCCAAACTCTTTTTATTTCTGCTTTTTGATTTGGTTTTGCCATCATAAATACAAGTCTTTGTATATATTCTCCCTCTCTCCCAGAGTCACCTGCATTATAGATTTCTTCTACGTCTTCTCTTTGTAAGAGTTTTTGCACTATATCAAATTGTTTTTGTACATTTTCTATTACTTCGTATTTGTATTCCTTTGGCATAAATGGAAGTGTGTCTAGCCTCCATTGTTTTAGTTTTTCATCATATTTTTCGGGGTAACTCATGGTTACTAGGTGTCCTACACACCATGTTATTATCCAACCATTTGATTCCATGTATCCGCCTTTATTTTTGCCATCCAACTTTAATACTTTGGCAAATTCTCTTGCTACTGATGGTTTTTCTGTTATTAGTAGTTTCATTTTATCATCCTTTTAACTTTAAAATCTCTTGTTATATTTTATATATTCTCATAATGTGTCCACATACTTAATATTTGTATTGTATCATCATTTACTTTATATACTAATCTATGTTGTATATTAATTCTTCGAGAATAAAGCCCTTTCAAATCTCCAACCAGTTTTTCATATGGTGGCGGATTTTGAAAAGGGTTTTCTTTTATCACTTCTATTAATTTTTTAGCATTTTTAGCTAAATTGCTACTTTTAATTTTTTCTATATCTTTCACTGCTTTTTTGTGATATTCTATTTTGTACATTTTACCATTTCACCTCATCCTCACTTACAAATTCATCTTCACTGTCACCAGCTCTTTTTATTAGCTCTTCTTTTAAGTTTGGTACAGATGTAATATATAAAGTTTCTATTAAGCTATTATAATCTTCTTCTGATAAGACTACTGCATTTCCATTTTTTGTCGATATGTTTATTGGTTCATTATAATTTATTGTTTGTTCTAATAATGCATATATATCTTTTCTGAAATTTGTAATATTTATATTGGTCATTTTCAACACCTCCTGCATATCATTGTAGCATACGTTTTAATGTACGTCAATATAATTTTATTATTATCCTCAATTTATTGTTACATTATTCTATACCAAATTGTAAAATTAATAAAAGGACTTAAATTCAGAATTAATTTCAAAAATTAATTCTAAATTTAAGCCCCTTAATTTATTAATCGTTGCTATATGGTAATATAGCTATTGCTCTAGCTCTCTTGATTGCTAAAGTTATATCTCTTTGATGTTTGCTGCATGCTCCTGTTGTTCTTCTTGGTAAGATTTTACCTTTATCGTTTATGAATTTTTTCATAACATCAGCATTTTTATAATCTAATACAAAGTTTTTATCTCCACATAGTGGGCAAACTTTCTTTCTTTGTTTTTTGAATCTTGGATTATAATCTTCATCATAGTTTTTGTTGTTTCTGTTATTTCTTTTTGCATTTCTCTTGTCTGCCATTTTTTTCACCTCTATTTCTTTTTATTAAAATGGTAAATCATCACTTGCTGATACTTCGAAATCTGAAGCACCTTCCATTCCACCTGGCATTGTAGTTCCAAATGTATTTTCAAAAGATGAAGATGCACCATCTCCTTCTCTTCTGCTATCTGCAAAATATACTTCTTCTGCAACTACTTCTGTTATATAGTGTTTTGTTCCGTTTTGATCATCCCATGTTCTTGTTTGTAATCTTCCGATTACTCCTACTTGTTGACCTTTTTTAAAGTATTTGCTACAAAATTCTCCTGTTTTGCTCCATGCTACTACATTGAAGAAGTCTGCTTGTCTTTCTTCCCCTTGTCTTGTAAATCTTCTATTTACTGCTAGTGAGAATGATGCAACTAGTGTATTGTTTGTTTGTGTGTATCTTACTTCTGGGTCTCTTGTTAGTCTTCCCATTAAAATTACTTTGTTCATATTCTTATACCCTTCCTTTCTTTAAATAAAGGCCCCTTATCTTTATTTGTTTTAATTGTTTTTTACAATTCTTAGTCTTCTTTTCTTACAACGATGAATTTTATTACTTCATCTGTTATTCTGTAATTTCTTTCTAATTCAGCTATTGAGTCTGGTTTAGCTTCGAAATTGATTAGGATGTAGAATGCTTCTTTGTTTTTCTTTACTTCATATGCTAATTTCTTTTTTCCTTGATTTTCATATGATTCTACTTTTCCGTTTTCATTTATTAATCCTGTAAATTTACTTTCTAAAGCTTTTAATGCTTCTTCAGTACAATTTGGATTAATAATGACTATACTTTCGTATTTGTTCATTATTTTCACCTCCTTTTGGATATATAACCCACAA
>CAKPNI010000018.1 GCA_934168355.1 uncultured Clostridia bacterium | reverse complement strand
CAAAATTATTCAACGAAATCGCACCTAAATATGCTGATAGAGTTGGAGGATATACAAGAATTGTTAAAGCTGAACCAAGAAGAGGAGATAATGCTCCTATGGCAGTTTTAATGTTAGTATAATTATTTGAATATAAAATATAAAAAAGGTCGCAAGTTTAATTGCGGTCTTTTTATGTCTTGATGAAAAACACATTGACATCAAGAGCCATGATTGCTATAATCTAAAAAAACATCACCCAAAACGAAAGGAGCCAAAAATGAACTGGACACCCGAACAATCACAAGCAATCTACAAAAAAGACAGTAACATCCTAGTTGCAGCAGCAGCAGGAAGCGGAAAAACAGCAGTATTAGTAGAAAGAATAATAAATAAAATAATAAAAGAAAAAATAGATATAGATAGATTACTAGTTGTAACATTTACAAATGCAGCAGCATCAGAAATGAGAGAAA
The DNA here is from genome assembly GCA_934168355.1 of uncultured Clostridia bacterium. Classification (GTDB taxonomy): domain Bacteria; phylum Bacillota; class Clostridia; order TANB77; family CAG-508; genus CAG-269. The sequence goes on along the minus strand of CAKPNI010000018.1, from coordinate 28,122 downwards.
GAATACTAAAATCAATATACCAAATAATCGACAGTGAAGAGCCACAAGATGAAGAAACAATAAATCATTTACAAAGGCAAATAACATTATTAAATAAAGCAAATATATGTACAATAGACTCATTCTGTTTAGATGTAATAAAAAACAACTTCTTCGAAATAGAAATATCGCCAAATTTCAGAATAGCAGATACGGCAGAAATTGATTTATTAAAACAAGAAGTACTAGAAAAACTATTTGAAGAAAAATACGAAAATCATGACCAAGATTTTGAAAAATTAATAAAAACATATACATCATATAGAGATGATACACCTTTAAAAGATGTAGTTTTAAGAATTTACACATATATAGAATCAAACCCATTTCCGCTAAAATGGTTAAATGAGCAAGTAGAAAAATTTAATATAAAAGATATAAAACAAGACTTTTCAAATACAGAATGGGGAAAAATTTTACTTCAAAACATGAAAGAAGAATTAGAAGATTGCATAAAAAAGCTAAAAGCAGAAGAAAAAAGACTATCAGTTGAAAGTGAACTTGAGCAATATGAAAGAACAATTTTGTCTGATGTTCAGCAACTAGAAATGGTGTATGGTAATTTAGAAAACTGGGATAAAGCATACAGTTTAATAAATAATGTAGACTTTTTAAGATGGCCAACCTCTAAGAAAATAACTAATCCAGAAAAAGATAAAGCAAAAGCAATAAGAGATAAGGTGACAAAAGATTTTAAAGCAAAAAGAGACAAAATATTTACAGCAGACTCGGAAATGGCAAATGAAGACTTAGTAGAAATGTATGAAATTTTGTCAAAACTTGAAAAATTAATAATAGATTTTGATGCAGAGTTTTCGAAAAATAAAAAAGACAGAAACATAGTAGACTTTAGTGATGTAGAACATTTAGCACTAAAAATTTTAGTAAAAGAAGATGAAACACCATCTGAAATTGCAAAAAAATATCAAGAAAAATTTATAGAAATTGCAATAGATGAATATCAAGATAGTAACTTAGTACAAGAATATATTTTAACATCAATCTCAAATGGTAAAAATATCTTTATGGTTGGAGATGTTAAGCAAAGTATTTATAAATTTAGACAAGCAATGCCTGACCTATTTTTAAGTAAATACAGTAATTATAGCGAAAACGAGGCAAACGAAAAAGGTCTAAAAATAAAACTTTTCAAAAATTTTAGAAGTAGAAAAAATGTGCTTGATTTTACTAATATTATATTTGAAAATATAATGGGAGAAAAAATTGGAGAAATAGATTACACCGAGGAAGAATACTTAAATCTTGGAGCAAGTTATGCAGAAAGTCCTGAGGAGTTAGTATCTGAAATTGATATATTAGATGTATCAGAAGAGGATTACGATGAGCAAGAAGAAGTAAAAACTACAGAAAGTACTATTCAAGATAATGAAGACCAAGAAGAAACGGAAAAAGTAGAAGATATTGAGTTAGAGGCAAAATTTGTAGCACAAAAAATAAGAGATTTAATAGATAGTAAATTTCAAGTATATGATAATAAAAAAGGAGAATTTCGAGACATTCGTTTTCGAGATATTGTGATACTTTTGCGTTCAACTAAAAATAAGGCAAATATATTTGAAAAAGAGTTAACAAACCAAAATATAAATGTATATTCAGATACGTCTCAGGAATACCTAGAGTCATATGAAATACAGGTAATTATGGATTTACTAAAAATTATAGACAATCCATATCAAGATATTCCACTTGTACATGTAATGTTATCAAGTTTAGGAATGTTTACAGAAGACGATTTAGTGGAAATAAGACTGTGTGACCAAAATGATGATTTTTATACAACCATGTTAAAAGCAAGACTTTCTGTAGGAGAAGAATTAAAAGAAAAGATAGATGTATTTTTGAGTAAGATTGAGGATTTTAGAGAAAAAAATGGATATATGGACTTAGATGAACTTATTTGGACAATTTACGAAGAAACAGGATTTTTAAATTATGTAGCTTTAATGCCAAATGGCGCTTTAAGAGTTGCAAATTTGAAGATGCTTTTTGAAAGAGCAAAACAATATGAAAGTGCATCATTTAAAGGATTATTCAACTTTATAAACTTCATCGAAAGAATAAAACTAGGAAGCGGAGATTTAGGTGCAGCCAAACTTATTGGCGAAAATGAAGATGTTGTAAGAATTATGAGTATTCACAAAAGTAAAGGTCTAGAATTTCCAGTTGTATTCTTATCTTGCACAGGTTCAGGATTTAATATGATGGACTTAAATAGTGATATTTTGCTACATCAAAAAATTGGAATAGGTGTAAAATATATTGACTATGATAGACAAATTAAATATGATACAATTTCAAAATTAGCATTAAGAGAAAAGCTTTTAGAGGAAAATTTGTCAGAGGAAATGCGTATTTTATATGTTGCTTTAACTAGGGCAAAAGAGAAAATTTATGTTACAGGTGTGAAGAAAGATTTTAAAAAAGATAAAGAAAAAATGCAGGAATTGGTTGATATTTATAAAAAGGAAAATGGAAAGATTAACCCTATTTTGATTAAAAAATATAAGAAATATATTGATTGGATTTTACTTGTTTATATGTATAATTTTGAATGTTCAAAAGATATTTTAAGAATAAACACTTTGAAGAGAAAAGATGTATTAAAAACGATGAAAAAAGAAGAAACGGAAGAGATAGATATTTTTAAAGTATTGGAGGAAAAGTCAAAAGATATAAAAGAAGAAGACATTTTGAAATTAAAAAATCAATTAGCATTTGAATATGGGTATAAAGGTTTAAGTGACATTCCGACAAAAGAATCTGTTACAAATATTGTTCATAAAAATGTAGTTGTAGAACCATTTGAAACAAAGCCTAAAGAAGATGATGATTTTGAAGAAAAAGATATCGAACTACCTAAACCAAAGTTTTTGATTGGCACTGAAGAAGAAAAAATTACACCCGCTAAACGTGGTACATTGGTTCATTTGTGTATGAAAAATTTGGATTTTAGTAGAGATTATAGTTTAGATGATGTAAAAGATTTGATAGATGATTTGGAGGCAAGAGAAATTATAACTGCTAAAGAAAAAGATGCTATAAATCCTTGGGTTATATTTAAATTTACAAAGTCTAATATCTGGAGTGAACTTAAAGAGGCTAAAGAGTACCATAAGGAGGAAGCTTTTTATATTAATGTTCCGGCAAAGGAGGTTATAGATACTACTTTAGATGAAAATATTTTGGTTCAAGGTATTATAGATTTGTATTATATTACTAAGGATGATGAATTGGTACTTTTGGATTATAAAACCGATTTTGTGGTACAAAAAGAAACGGTCCAAATGGGTCAGAACCCAAAAAGAACTGGTCCCAATAGGGCAAGTGATGAAGAAATGTTAATAAATAGACATAAGCCTCAACTTATGCTTTATAAAGAAGCTTTGGAAAATGGACTAAACAGGAAAGTTGACAGAGTTTTGATCTATTCAACAGGATTGGGAAAAGAAATATTAGTGAAATAAATAGTAAAAGGTAAAAGCTCATAGGCAAAATGCTTATGAGCTTTTGGGTTACTTATTAATGATGTTCGCGAAGTTTGTTATAGGAAACGATAGTTTCTATTGCTCTTGATGCTTCAAGTTCGGCAACTACAACATAGTCTTTTTTTCCTTTAACGCATTTGTTTAAATAGGCAATAATTTTTTCTGTTGTAGTAAAATGTTTCCGGTTTTGAAGCATAGGAACAGATACTGATGCAGACAACTTTAATGCCTTGTTTTCAACGATGAAAGCACCATTAAAAAAATTAATTATCACTTCGTTCATAATGTGAACCCTCCTGAGATAAAAAATTTTATTGCATAATACAATTATATCATTAATTGATAATATAGTCAAATAGCTAAAAACTAGGGATATATAAACTTGTTTTACATAAAAAATAAAATATTGCAAAATTTGTCGAAAGTGTTTTTTTATTGTCGAAAATGTGTTATAATAGGTAAAAAGTAAAAGAAACATAACAAAATATAATTGTAGATTAGTTTTTAATTTTTTGCTAATAAGCAAAATTGCAATAAAAAAAGATTTTTTGAAAGGAGACGTTCTTATGCAAAAAGAACAAAATAACATTTTCGGAACTGACTATAAAAAATTAGTTAGTATCTTGGAAGAAGAACGGAAACAGGGAAAGAAAGTCGTAATGGCATCTGGAACATTTGATTTATTTCACTTGGGACACATGAGAATGCTTGCGGCGGCTAAGAAAAAAGGAGATATTCTTATTGTTGCAGTAAAAAGCGATAAAGCTGCAGCATTAAAAAAAGAAGATCCACCTGTTTTAAATCAAGAAGTCAGAATGGAAACAATTGCAAACTGCATATCAGCTGATTATGTAGTTTTAGCCGATTATGATCCGCTACGATCAGTTCCATTCAATTTTGCAAATACGCCATCTTTTGAATGGCTAAATATCTTTACACCAGTTGTGGAAGCATTGAAACCGGACATCTTCGTACATGAAGACAATGTAACAATTAGAGAAGCTAGAAAGCAACTCTTTAAAAAATACAATGTCGAAAGTGTTTTAAACCCTAGAACAGAAGGGATCAGTACGACAGATATTATAGATAAAATAAAGACAAGGTTGTTATTGAAGATGCAGCAATGATGTAAGGGTATAATAAATGTGGGAACCAGAAATGGTTTCCACATTTATTGTTAGCACAAACGAACAAACATTTGACAAAAAACGAAAATTATGATATATTAAAACAGAAATAGAGGTGAGACTTATGAACAGAATATATGTATCAATAGATTTAAAAAGCTTTTATGCATCTGTAGAATGCAGAGAAAGAGGTTTAGACCCCAATACTACAAATCTAGTAGTAGCAGATAAAACAAGAACATCAAAAACCATTTGTTTAGCAGTAAGTCCATCACTAAAAAAATACGGAATACCACGGAAGAGTAAGATTATATGAAGTAATACAAAAGGTAAACCAAATAAATTTTGAAAGAAGAAGAAAAATACATGGGTTAAAATTTGAGGGAAAATCTTATGATGAAATAGAACTTACCAAAAATCCAAAGCTAGAATTAGACTACATAATAGCACCTCCAAGAATGGCATTTTACATGAAATATAGTACAAAAATATACAATATATATCTAAAATACTTTTCAGAAGAAGACATATATGTCTATTCAATAGACGAAATATTTTGTGACATTACGCCATACCTAAAAATATACAAAATGAGTGCAAAAGACCTAGTAACAAAAGTAATTCAAGACGTATATGAAACAACAGGAATAACAGCAACTGCAGGAATAGGGACAAATTTATACCTATGTAAAGTAGCAATGGATATAGTTGCAAAACATGTAAAACCAGACAAAAATGGAGTAAGAATAGCAGGATTAGATGAAATGACATATAGAAAATTATTATGGGCACATACTCCAATAACAGATTTCTGGAGAGTAGGAAAAGGATACAGTAAAAGACTAGCAAAATATGGAATATATACAATGGGAGATGTGGCAAGAACATCATTAGAAAATGAAGATTTACTATATAAATTATTTGGAATAAATGCAGAATTATTAATAGATCATGCTTGGGGATATGAACCATGTACCATAAAAGAAATAAAAAAATACAAACCAGAAACAAATAGCATAAGTTCAGGTCAAGTTTTGCACTGCCCATATAACTATGAAAAAACAAAACTAATAGTAAAAGAAATGACGGAATTATTAGCACTAGATTTAGTACAAAAAAAGTTGGTTACAGACCAAATAGTATTAACAATAGGATATGATGTCGAAAACTTAAAAAATGAAGATATAAGTAAGCTTTACAAAGGGGAAATAACAGAAGATAAATATGGTAGAAAGGTTCCAAAACACGCGCATGGAACAATAAATTTAGATTATAAAACATCATCAACAAAATTAATTATGGAAGCTGTTACAAAATTATATGATAATATCATAAATGACAAACTTCTTACAAGAAGAATAAATATAACAGCAAATAAGGTAGTGAGGGAAGAAGAGGCAAAACAAAATAATACATTTGAACAAATAGATTTGTTTACAAATTATGAAGAAATTAATAAAAAGAGAGAGCAAGAAGAAAAAGAACGAAATTTACAACATATAATGATTAACATAAAAAAGAAATATGGGAAAAATGCAATATTAAAAGGAATGAACTTAGTAGAAGGTGGAACAACAATAGAAAGAAATGGACAAGTAGGAGGACATAAGGAATAAAAGGAGAATATTAAAGTGAGAAGTAATTTTGAAAAATACAAAGATATTATAAATTTACCTCATTATGTATCAAAAAAACATCCGCAAATGTCGATAGAAGATCGAGCTGCACAATTTGGGGCTTTTGCGGCACTTACAGGTTATGAAGCGGAAATTGAAAAAACAGCAAAAATTAGCATTGAAGAAAGAGAGTTAGGAAATGGTATCGAGTACGAAGAAAAAATTGAAGAATGATATAAAAAAAATATATAAAGAACCTATAAAAGAAGAAATGGAAACTACTATAAATGTTTTGTATAAAGAAAAGAAGCTAGCTATTTATACAAATAAGGTGGATTTGCAAAAACAATTAAATAAGCTTATAGGTAAGCCTACTAAAGAATATAAAATTAAAAGAAGTATTGGTGGAAGTTTGTGGGAGATAGCTTTGGATGATAAAATAAAAATTCAAAAAGTTATTGTAAAGGCAAATATATATGAATTGTGAAAAAACAACGAAATAAATATTGAAAAAAAGTATAAGGTGGTAACTAAATGCAAGAGAAAATCAGATGTAAATGGTGTAATCTAAAAAATCCGTTATATGTAAAGTATCATGATGAAGAATGGTGCAAGCCAAATTTTAATGAAAAATATTTATACGAAATGCTTATACTAGAATCTTTTCAGGCAGGACTTTCTTGGGAGTGTGTACTAAATAAAAAAGAAGATTTTAGTAAAGCATACAATAATTTTGATATTGACAAAATATGTGAATATAACGATAAAAAAATTGAACAACTATTATCAAACCAGAAAATAATAAGAAATAAATTAAAGATAAAAGCAAGCATAAACAATTCTAAAATTTTTAAAAATATACAAGCGGAATTTGGGGCGTTTTATAACTACTTAAAAATATTTACAAAAGGCAAAACTTTTTATGAGGTTGATAAAACAACGTCTGAGTTATCAGATTTAATTTCAAAAGATTTACAAAAAAGAGGAATGAAGTTTGTTGGAAGTACAATAATATACTCATATTTGCAGGCAATAGGTGTTATTTATTCTCATGATAAGCAATGTTTTTTATATAAAAGTAATTAGAAATGAAAGTGTTTTAGAAAGAGTGAAAAAATGAGTTCAGAAAGAAAAGTGGTAGAAAAATCGAAAAAATTAATAAATAGTTTTAAATATGCAATACAAGGAATATTGTCATCATTTAAAACTGAAAGAAATATGAAAATACATATATTTGTAATGATTTTAGTTATTATTGCAGGAATTTTATTAAAAATAAATAAGTACGAGTGGATTATTTGTGTACTATGTTTTGCAATGGTAATAGGGGGAGAGTTATTAAATACAGCAATTGAAACAGTTGTGGATATTGCAATGCCATATAAAAATGAAAAAGCAAAAAATGCAAAAGATGTTTCTGCAGGAGCTGTTTTAGTGTTTGCAATAGGTGCGGCAATATGTGGATTAATAATTTTTATACCTAAAATATTTTAATAAATTAAAAAGAAAAGGAGAATTTTTAAGATGAAAAAAAGATTATATAAAATAGAACAAGGAAAAAAATTAGATGGAGTATGTGGAGGAATAGCAGAATATTTTGATATAGACCCAACAATTGTAAGACTAGCTTGGGTTTTATTTACAGCTTGTGCAGGTAGTGGAATAATTGCATATATAATAGCAGCACTTGTTATGCCTAAAAAGTCAGATTTAGATATTGAATAATAACCTAAAAATAGGAGGAAAAATATAAAGTGAAAACAAGAAAGATGATAGTGATGGACCTAGATGGAACATTATTGAATGAAGATGGAATGGTAACACAAAAAACAAAAGAGTATTTAGCAAATTTAAAGAAAGAGGGATATGTAATAGCAATAGCAACAGGAAGAATACTAAAATCAGCCCTTATTGCAACAGGTGGAGCAAAGTTTACAAATTATATAGTGACAGATGCCGGAGCAGCAGTATATAAAATGCAAAATAATAATTGTAAGGAAGTATATGCAGAATCAATATCAAGAAAAATTGCAGAAGAAATCATTTCAGAATTTGATGATGAAAAGTTTAAGTATATTGATTTATGTTCGAAAGACTATATTAATAGGTATGCAACTAAATATTTTTCTGAAAACAAAGTTGTTAGAATATATGCTGATAAAGATAGCATTTTAAGAAATATGGATGGAACAACTCATATATCTGCAAGTTTCTGGAAGAACGATTTTGTAAGAGAGTATCAAAAAATATTTATTAAAAAATATCCAAAATTAGATATAAAAATAATGCAAGATTCTTTTGATGATGTACAATGGCTAGAGTTATTTAATAAAGGAGTAGAAAAATATAGTGGAATAAATAAAGTAGCTCAAATAGAAAACATTAAAAATGAAAATATTGTTGCATTTGGTGATGGATTAAATGACATTGATATGATTGAAAAATGTGGAATAGGAGTTGCTATGAATAATGCATTATTAGAGGTAAAAGAAAAAGCAAATTTTATTACTGATAAAACTAATTTAGAAGACGGAATAATAGATTTTTTACAAAAATATTTATAATGAAAATTAACCAAAATTTAATCAAAAATTAAAGAAAGATTAAATAAAATGAACTATAATATAAAAAATTAGTTAAATATAAAAAGAGGTAAAAAATGAAAGAAAGAGTAAAAGAATTTATTATTAAAAATATAAAATGGATTATGTTATTTATTTGTTTAATTGGATTTTTAGCATTAGCAGAAGATGTATTTAATAAAGAAATAATGACTGGAGATATAATAGGTTATAAAATGGTATCAACATTTCTAATATCTGATTTTGCAACACCAATTGCAAAGTTTATTACTAATTTGGGTGGAGCTATATTTTTAATTGGATTAACTGCTTTATTAATTATACTGATAAAAAACAAAAAAATAGGTTTATCTATTTTGGTAAATCTTGCTATAGTTACGGGATTAAATCAGTTATTAAAAAGAATTCTACAAAGACCTCGTCCAACCGAATTTAGAATAGTAGAAGAAACAGGATATAGCTTTCCTTCTGGACATTCTATGGTAAGTATGGCATTTTATGGATATTTAATATATTTGATTTATAAATATGTAGAAAATAAATATGCAAAGTGGTGTTTAATTTGTCTGTTAAGTTGTTTAATAATTTCGATAGGAACAAGTAGAATATATCTTGGTGTACATTATACAAGTGATGTTTTAGGTGGATTTTTAATATCTATTTCATATTTGGTAATTTATATAAGTGCGGTAAATAAATTTTTGACAGAAAGATAATAATGTAAAAATTTGCCAATTATAATTATATATGTTATAATATAAATAGTTATGTTAAAAGCAAAATAAGCGAAAGTTTATGACGCAAAGCCATAGGTCTAAAAGCTGAAAAGCTCAAGATAGCTAGGTTGCACAAATGAAAAGGGGGAGTTTTTATGGAAAAGAAAAAAATGAAAATCTGGAAAAAGCTTTTAATAGCATTAGGTGTAATAATAGCATTATTAGCAATAGCATTTATTGGCTATAAGCTATATGACTATATTGATAAAGAAACAAAATTTAAAGAATTTGAAAAAAGAGAATATGTAAGCACAAAAGGAACATTATCTTATTTAGAAAACAGCACTGCACAAGTAGAAAACATGGACTATGTAATGCAAGATGGAATTGGAGTAAAGGTTAACTCAATAAGTATAACAGATGACTCTTTTAAAGCAGATGTACAAATTAAACTCACAGATGACTTTAATTATCAAAATGCATTTGGATGTGGATTTGCAGTATATGATGAAAACAACAATGTATACGAAATTTTTTCAAGAATGCATATAGGAAAAAATGAAAGATATGATTATAATTATTTATTTTTACAACGCGAAATATATGGAAATAAGAATGCATATAGTAATGATTATTTGTCAGACAGAGCAGGAGTAAATAACAGAGATGTAAATGAAAGCGGAAAAATTATAACAAAACAATTATATGCAGAGGCAAAAAATAAATATCCACAAAGTAAAAAAATATATCTTAAAATATTTGATTTAGGTTATTTTAATCAAATACAAAACGAAAATGGAGAAATAACTGCAGAAAATGTTGATTTAACTGATGCAAAATGGTTATTTGAATTTGATATTCCAGAGGAAATGAACCAAAGAGACACAAAAAATTTAAAATTAAGTAACAATGAGGAAATACCTGATTTAGATATAGAAAGCATAACATTAACAGAAACAAAACTAGTTATAAATTTTAAATCAAAAGAATATGTAGATTTAATAATGGCTGGAAGAAATATGGATTCAAATGAATTCCGCACAAAATGTGATGAAATGTTAAACATAACTGATGGAGATGGCAACAAATATCAGGAACTTGGAAGTGGAACAACAGGAGAAGAAAATGGATATAAAATTTCATTTAATGCAACAAAAAATGATTTATCAAAAAAATTATTTTTAAATTTCAAGGTTGGAGATAAACAGTATAAGAGTGAATTAATAAGTGAATAATAAAGAATAATTATAAAAAAGCAAGATAGTCTATTTTGAGATTATCTGCTTTTTATCGTATAATAATTACATTTAAAAATGAAAGGCGAAAAAATAATGTTACAAATAAAAAATATTTACAAAGAATTTAAAACAGGAAATTTAGTACAAAAAGCACTTGACAATGTAAGCTTAAATCTTCGAGATAGCGAATTTGTTGCAATACTTGGTCCAAGCGGTTCTGGAAAAACAACACTTCTAAATATAATAGGAGGCTTAGACCGTTATGATAAAGGAGATTTAATAATAAACAAAATCTCAACAAAAAATTATAAAGATAGAGATTGGGATTCATATCGTAACCATACAATAGGATTTGTTTTTCAAAGTTACAATTTAATTCCTCATCAAACTATTTTAGCAAATGTTGAGCTTGCATTAACAATTTCAGGTGTACCAAGATCTAAAAGAAAAGCAAAGGCAATGAAAGCATTAGAACAAGTGGGCCTTGCAAGTCAAGCACATAAAAAACCAAACCAATTATCAGGAGGACAAATGCAGAGAGTTGCAATTGCAAGAGCATTAGTAAATGATCCTGATATAGTATTAGCAGATGAACCAACAGGTGCATTAGATAGTGAAACAAGTGTGCAAGTAATGGAATTATTAAAAGAAGTTGCTAAAGACCGTTTGGTTGTAATGGTAACACATAATCCAGAATTAGCAGAGGAATATGCAACAAGAATAGTTAACTTAAAAGATGGAGTTATATGTTCAGATACAAATCCATATATGATAGAAAATGAAAAAGAAGAAAAAGCTAAACATAAGAATATGGGAAAAACATCTATGTCAATCTTTACATCACTATTATTAAGTTTTAATAATTTAAAAACTAAAAAGGGAAGAACAGCATTAGTTTCATTTGCTGGAAGCATTGGTATTATAGGAATAGCATTAATACTATCATTATCAAATGGGGTTAATAATTATATAAAATCAATAGAAGAAGAAACATTATCAGAATATCCAATACAAATTCAAAGTACAGGTATAGATATAAGTTCAATGTTAGTAAGTGACCAAGATGATGGCAAATCAAATAATGAGGATAATATAAAAGTTACGAGTAAAATAACGAATATGTTCTCAAAAATGGGAGCAAATGATTTAGCATCACTAAAACAATATTTAGATAGTGACGAAAGTGGAATAAAGAACTATGCAAAAGATGTTGAATATTCATATAATGTAAAACCTATTATATATAGTAGCGATACTCAAAAATTAAGACAAATAAATCCAGATAAATCTTTCTCAGGGTTAGGAATAGGTTCAGATAGTTCGCAAAATAGCTTAATGTCTAGTATGATGAGTACAGATATTTTTTATCAAATTCCAAGTGACTCAAAACTATATGAAGAACAGTATGACATAAAAGCTGGAAAGCTGCCTACAAATTACAATGAATGTGTTTTAGTATTATCACAAAGTGGAAATATAAGTGATTTTGTTTTATATGCATTAGGATTAAGAGATTATGATGAATTTGATAATATAATAAATCAGGTTATGTCTGGAAAAAATGTGGAAAGTCCTGAGTATCTTGAGGATTATTCTTATGAAGATATATTGGGAATTAATTTTAAGTTAATAAATAGTAGTGATTGTTATGAATATGACAATGAATATAAAATTTGGAGAGATAAAACAGAAAATAATGATTACATGAAAAATGTTGTAGAAAATGGAGAAGATATAAAAATTGTTGGAGTACTTAAACCAAAAGATGGAGCAACTGCACCAATACTTCAAGAAGGAATATGGTATTCTAAAGATTTAACAAACCATGTTATGGAAGAAGCAGCAAATAGTCAAATTGTAAAAGAACAGCTAGAAAATCCAGACATTAATGTATTTACAGGAAAAAGATTTGATGAAACAGAAAATGAGAATCCATTTGATATGAATTCTTTAATAGAGGTAGACCAAAATGCTTTAAAATCAGCATTTAAAATAGATTCATCAAAAATAAAAGTTGATTTTAGTAATGTAAATAATTTAATAAATAAAACTAATTTGCCAGCTCTTGACTTAAATGAAGTGATGAGCAAAATAGATTTTTCGTTATCAAATAATGAAATGAAAGATTTGATGAATGAGCTTATGAATGGATATAATGATTATCTAAATAAATATCATCCAGAAGCAAATTTAAATAATATTAGTGAAAAAATGACAGAATATATAAATTCAAAAGAAACACAGGATTTGATAAAGCAGGAAATTGAAAATGCTATAAAAGAAAATGGATCTATAACCATTACACAAGAACAAATGCAAAAAATAATGAAAAAAGTGATAGAAAATTTTGTAGAATATGCAAAAGAAAATGGCTTGGCAGATACTGATAAATTAGAAGAATATTTGATGGAATACTTAAAATCTGAAGAAGCTAAAACTATTATAAGCAATAACATAACAAAAGTAATGCAGTCTCAAAATTTGGAAAAACAAATTTCTAATATTATGAATGATTATATGAAATCTGCAATGGGAAGTATAAGCAAAAGTTTAGAAAAAGAGATAACAAAAAGCATGAATAGTTTAAGTAAATCTATGGCAAAAGCAATTAGTATAGATACAAATGCATTTGCAAGTGCTTTTAAAATGAAAATGGATGAGGAGGAATTAACAGAACTTTTATCTGCAGTTATGTCAAAAGAGAAGAATAGTTATGAAAATAATTTGACAAAATTAAATTATACTAAGATAGAGGAACCTTCTGTAATTTCAATTTTTCCAAAGGATTTTGAGGGAAATAAGGCAATTACTAATTTACTAAGTGACTATAATAGCAAAATGAAGGAAAAAGGCGAGGAAGATAAGGTTATTTCTTATACAGACATGGTAGGAACCTTGATGAGTTCTGTAACAACTATTATAAATGTTGTAAGTTATACCTTAATTGCATTTGTATCAATATCACTTGTTGTTTCTTCAATTATGATTGGAGTTATTACTTACATTAGTGTACTAGAACGTAAAAAGGAAATTGGAATTTTAAGAGCTATGGGAGCCTCTAAACGTAATGTTGGGCAAGTGTTTAATGCAGAGACTTTTATTATTGGATTACTTGCAGGCTTGATTGGAATTGGTATTACTTGTTTACTTTTAATTCCTACAAATAAACTTATTTATGTACTTTCAAATGGAGCTAATGTTAGAGCATCTTTGCCATTTGTTGGAGGTATTATTTTGGTTGTGTTAAGTACAATTTTGACTTTGATTGGTGGAATTATTCCGTCTAAGAAAGCAGCTAAGGAGGACCCGGTTTTGGCATTGAGATGTGAGTAAAAATACTTCTTAATTTTCAAAAAAATCTAGTCAATATTTTTTAAAACTCTTGCCAAAAATAAAAAAATAGTATAGAATAAATGTATAAAATCAAAATAAAAAAGAGGTATAAAAATGCAAATGATAAAAAACGCTGAAACCCTTGGGGGAGTACACACACACACACACACACACACACACACACACAAGTAACTTAAAAACAAAAAATCAAAAATATAAAAGCAACACAAATAGACCTATATTTTTATAGGTTTATTTGTGTTGCTTTTTAGCGTTTTTTAATAGAATGTATACCTAAATAAAAAGGAGGAGGAAAAATGGATTTTAAAACAAAATTCAAAAGAAACAAAGGTATAACCCTGATTGCGTTAGTAGTTACAATCATAGTTTTGCTAATACTAGCAGGTGTAAGCATAAATATGCTAACAGGTCAGAATGGTATACTTAACAGGGCATCAGAAGCAAAAAATAAGACAACAGATGCTCAAAACAAAGAAGAGCTAGAATTTGCTCTAAGCCAAATGGCAATGGAATATCATCTAAATGGAGGGGCAGCAACATTTTCAGATTACATATTTGCACATGAAGATGATTTAAAAGAAGCACTAGGAGCAAATAATGTAAATTTGAATAGTGCAGCAAAGACAATAACATACAAAAGAACACTTTATTCTGTAGCAACAGATGGAACAGTAGCAAGACTAGATGGAGTAGGGTTAAGTGAAACAACAAAAACACTGTCAATAGTAGGAACAGACAAAGAAGAATTTACATTAACAGCAACATTAACAAATATATCAGGAACAATTACATGGACAAGTTCGAATGAAAATATAGCAACAGTAGAAGGAAATGGAGCAACAGCAACAGTGAAAGCAGTAGGAAATGGAACAGCAACAATTAAAGCAACATGTAATGGAAAAGAGGCAACATGTGAAGTAACAGTAAAAACAATAACATTAGCAACAAGTTTAACAATATCTGGAGAAACAACAGTAGCCTCAGGTGCTAAAATAGATTTAACAGTAGCACAAGGTGGAGGAAATGAAGAAATTGAATGGAGCGTAAATGATAAGTCTAAAGCAACAGTAGTTAAAAAAGATGACAGTAAAGCAACAGTAACAGGTGTAAGTGAGGGCGCAGCAGTTATAACAGCAACAGCTAAAAACTCTGGAAAGACAGCAACATATAGTATAACAGTAGCTGCTCCAAAATTTTCTGATTATTTATGGACAGATATAAACGCATTAGCAAAAGAGATAGCAAAAGATAATACAATAACAAATCAAACAGTAAATGTAACGAAAACCATAAATGGAAAAGAATATTCAGCAAAAGTTGGAGATGAAAAAACAATAACAATAGCAAGCAAAGATTATAAGGTAAGAATATTAGGATTTAATCATGATACATTAGAAAGTGGAGCTACAGCATATAGTGATTCAACAATAACAAAAGCAGGAATAAGTTTTGAATTTGTAACATCGTTATTCAATTCAACCTTATATAAAAAAGGAAGTACTTCAGATTACTTTAATGCTGGAGGATGGGCAAATAGAGAATTAAGAACAATATTAAATAGTGGAACAGAAACAGCAAAAAGTGGAAAAATAAATTTATATGATATAGAAACAGCGATGGGAAAGAGCGGAATAATAAAGAGTGTAACAAAGAGTTATATAGACCAAAAAGATAGTTCATATAATGCTTCAAAATCAACGGTAGAAACTTGTAATGATAAAATATGGTTATTATCTTGTTCAGAAGTATGGAGTGATGGAGAACAATATACTAATGGAAGTTGGGTAACAACAGAAGGATGCTATGGAAAGGCGGGAACAAGAGAAGGTAGTCAATATAAATATTACGCATCAATAGAAGGTCTAACATATGCGAAAGGTAATTCGAAATTGGTAAAATATGATACTTATAATCCATCTGTTTGGTGGTGGCTTCGTTCGCCTTATTCGAATGGCAGCAATTTTTTTTGCGGCGTGTACCAAGGTAGTAGCGATTATGATTATGCGAAGAACTATGGTGCGGTGGCCCCCGGCTTTGCAATCTAGAATTAAGTTGACATAATTTTAAAATAAAAATAAAAATACTATCAGCCCTTCGAAAGAAGGGCGAAATTATTGTAGGGGGAAAATATATGTCTGTATATGTAAGTCAGAGAGGAGAAAGTCAAGTAGCATTTTTGGAAACTGTAAGGAAATTATCTGCACATACATTAACATATTGCTTGAAATATCCTAAAAGATTAACTTTTTTCATAACAAAAGATATATGCATGATAGCAAGAAAAGTATATTATGAAGCAAATACTGCAAATAATATAGTTCCAAGAAATAGCAAGGATGTTCAAAATAGAAGAGAACATTTTCAACTTTCACTTGCAGCATGCGAAAACATGGAATTACCATTGATAGAATTAAAAGAAAGACTAGAAATGAACCTAGAAGAAAGTAAAGAATGGAAAAAATTTGCTTTTCAAGAATGGGGAAGACTTTTACTAGAAGAGCAGAATCTTTTAAAAGGTATTATGAGAAAAGATTTAGAAAGATATAAAGAACTACTTCGCTTAAAAGTACGGAGGTTTATAATTACGTACCCAAGAAATGTATGAGTCCAGAATTACAAGAAATGGGAGAAAAATACTATCAATATACAGCAATAGACGAATGTTCAAGAATGAGATATACGTGGTTTACGAATGCGCATGATACATATGCGTCAAGTGAATTTGCAAAAAGGTTAGTAAAATATTTTCCATTTAAAATAAAGACAATACAAACGGATAATGGATTTGAGTTTACAAATAGATTAAGTTGGCAAGCGTTTTTAAAGAATAAAAAGACAAAATTTGAAAAGACATTAGAGGAGCTAGGAATAGAATATAAAGTAATAAAACCACATACACCGAAGCAAAATGGAAGAGTAGAAAGACTTGTTTACTTTTAATTCCTACAAATAAACTTATTTATGCACTTTCAAATGGAGCTAATGTTAGAGCATCTTTGCCATTTGTTGGAGGTATTATTTTGGTTGTGTTAAGTACAATTTTGACTTTGATTGGTGGAATTATTCCGTCTAAGAAAGCAGCTAAGGAGGACCCGGTTTTGGCATTGAGATGTGAGTAAAAATTTTAAGTTGTTTCTTCCAATTTTTTAAATTGATTTTTGGGAAAAGTTGCAAAAATAAATATAAGTAAAAAAATTATACATACCAAAAAAGTATGTATAATTTTTTTACTTTTTATGCATTTTTATTAAATATGTGAAAAAAAGTAACACTATTCCCTTAAAAAACGTGAAAAAATGCAACAACATTCCCTCTAAAAACGTGAAAAAATATTGACACTATTAAAAATAAGAGGTAAAATTAAAGAGGAGGATGGGAATATGGAGAGAAAAATTTATAAAAAATTAATTGAATGGAAGAATAAAGGAATGAAAAAGCCTTTAATGATTATAGGTGCGAGACAAGTGGGAAAAACATATATAATTAATGAGTTTTGTAAAAATGAATACAAAAATACAATACAAATAAACCTATTAAATCACCCTGAAATTGTTGAATTATATAAACAAAATATTTCATTAGAAGAAAAATATATTAGATTATGTGCAAACTTAAATATAAATCCTAACTTAGAAGATACTATAATATTTTTTGATGAAATTCAAGAAAGCGAAGAACTTATATCTTCTTTAAAGTGGTACTGCGAAGATGAAAGGCCATTTAAGATTATTTGTGCTGGAAGTTTGCTTGGTGTAAAACTAAAAAGATTTCATAGTTCATTTCCAGTTGGAAAAGTAGAAATGATAAATATGTTTCCAATGGATTTTCAAGAATTTTTAATGGCACAAAGCAATGGAGAATATATAATAGAGTATATAAAAAAATGTTTTAAAGAAAATAGTCCAATGGATCAAGTGACCCATGAAAAGCTAATAGAGTTATATAGAAAATATTTATGTATAGGTGGAATGCCTGAAATGGTAGAAGATTTTATTTCTAATAATATGAATATTCTAGAAATAAATAGAAATATAATTGAAAATATTAATTCTGCGTATATAAAAGATATGAATAAATTTATAAACAACAAAACAGAAGCAGTTAAGAATGAAGCAATATATAATTCTATTCCAATCCAAATAGGCAACAAGTCAAATAAATTTCAATATTCTAAAATAGATAAAAATGCGCGAAGTAGAGATTATAGTGACTCGTTAGAATGGCTTTTGGCAAGTAAATTAATTTATAAATGTTGTAAATTGAATAGCATTAATATTCCTCCAGAGGCATATAAAGATAATGAATTTTTTAAGATTTATTTAGGTGATGTTGGAATTTTAAATACAATGTTGAAGATTAATGTTAATGATATATATTTAAATAAGCCTTTCTTGTATAAAGGGGAAATAACAGAAAATTATGTGGCAAATCAATTAATGTTTAATAATGTTGATTTATATTATTGGGCTACGGCAAGTAGTTCAGAAATTGATTTTATTATATACAACGAGGATGGAATAATTCCAATTGAGGTAAAAGCGAGTGACAATACAAAATCTAAAAGTTTAAATGAATATATAAAAAGATTTAAACCCAAATATGCAATTAGAATTTCTAGTAAGAATTTTGGGTTCGAAAATGGAATAAAATCTGTTCCGTTATATGCTACTTTTTTAGTAAAATAGGTTGTTATGTAGATTATAAAAATCAATTTTGATTACTTAGATATGAGTAAAAAGTTCAAAGTGTCACTTCCCAATTTTAATAAAAATTGATTTTTGGGAAGTGATATGTTTGTTGGGGTACTAAATCATTTGGTGCCTTGAAAGAAAGGAATGTCAGTAATAATGAATATATTTGTAGGATTAATGATACCATTTTTAGGAACAACTTTAGGAAGTGCAATGGTATTTTTAATGAAAAATAAATTAAATAAAAAAGTGGAAAAAATATTACTTGGGTTTGCATCAGGTGTTATGATTGCTGCTTCTGTATGGTCATTATTAATACCTTCAATAGATATGGCAACAGAACAAAAAATTACACCTTGGGTTCCAGCAACAGTGGGATTCTTATTAGGTATTGTATTTTTACTAGTTTTAGATAGTGTAATTCCACATTTACATTTAGAAAGTACTAAGCCAGAAGGAATAAAGACAAAATTAAAGAAAACAACAATGATGGTATTTGCGGTAACACTTCATAATATTCCAGAGGGAATGGCTGTTGGTGTTTCTTTTGCAGGAGCTTTAATTGGAAATACTGGAATAACAATGGCTGGGGCTTTTGCATTAGCAATTGGTATTGCAATTCAAAATTTTCCAGAAGGTGCAATTATTTCAATGCCCTTGAAGGCTGAGGGAATGTCAAAGGGAAAGGCATTTTTATATGGAACTTTATCTGGAATTGTGGAGCCAATAGGAGCAGTAATTACAATATTACTTACAAATTTAGTTGTTCCAATTTTGCCATATTTGTTGGCTTTTGCAGCTGGAGCAATGATTTATGTTGTTGTTGAGGAATTGATTCCTGAGTCACAAAGTGGAGAACATTCTAATATTGGAACAATTGGTGTGGCAATTGGTTTTGTAGTTATGATGATATTGGATGTGGCGTTAGGTTAGAAGAAAAAATGGATAAAAACGTTGATAATTGTATACAATATGTCATATAATGTATACAGATAATCAAAAAGGAGTGGTTAAAATGTCAACGGTAAGAATCAATGATAATATAAAAAAAGAAGTTGCACCAATATTAGAGGATTTAGGACTTTCATTAAGTGAGGCAATAAATATTTTTTTACATCAAGTGAAGCTAAATAATGGAATACCTTTTAGTATAAAAAGAAAAGGTGTTGTAGAATTAAATGACAGATATGGTTCATATATATGTGAATATGGTCATCTGCATGATTATAGTAAAGTAGATTTTCTAAAATTAGAAGAAGAGGCAAAAAATAATAAAACATATAATAATGTTGATGAATTAATGAAAGATTTAGATGAGGAATAATTATGTACAAAATCGAAGTTACAAATAGATTTAAACAAAGCTTGAAAAAGGTGAAAAAGTTAATATTATTTGATATTGAAACACATTCAAATTTATTCTAATTAATAAGGAAAAATTAAAACAAAAGTCTGGAGAAATCCAGACTTTTTGCATAAACCGCTAAATATAGGCAAAAATAACACCATACCCCCTTATTTACAAAATACGATATAGGGTATATAATACCTAAGAAGATAGGAAAAAGAAAATATGGATGTAATAGATGAGTTAGTAAGATTATTTAAAAAATTTAATAGATAGAAAGGATGATAAAAATGAAAGAAATAAAATTAAAAATAAATGGAATGATGTGTACAGGATGTGAAAATAGAGTAAAATCAGCATTAGCTTTAGTAGAAGGAGTAGAAAAAGTAGAGGCAGACCATAATACAGGAATTGTAACAGTAACATCAAAAGGAGATTTAGATATTTCTAAAATAAAGGAAAAAATAATAGATATTGGATATGAAATAGAGGAATAAAAATATGAAAAATCTAATTTTATCAATTGATGGGATGACTTGTAGTGCTTGCTCAAATGGATTAGAAAAATATTTAAATAAACAAAATGGAATATTTGATGCAAATGTAAACCTAGTTATGGCAAATGCTACAGTAACTTATGACGAAAAAATTCTAAATCAAGAAATAATAGAAAAATATATAAAACAAGCAGGATTTAAAAGCTTAGGAATATTTAAAGAAATTAACTTAGAAAAAAATAATAAAAAAGAAAAAAAGAAATTTATTATTTTTACAATTCTAGCAATTATTTTAATGTATATTGCAATGGGACACATGATAAATTTACCGATTATAAGCTTTTTAGACCCACATCATAATCCTATAAACTACACAGTAAGTCTACTAATATTAACAATTGCATTTTTAATATATGGATTTGATATTTTAAAAAATGGATATAAAAACTTAATTCATAAAATACCAAATATGGACACACTTGTATCAATAGGTGTTATAAGTAGTTTTATATATAGTTTATATGGAATGTATATGATACTTAGAGGAAACTCTCATTTTACAATGAACTTATATTTTGAATCTTCTGCAATAATAATTTATTTTGTAAAACTTGGAAGATATATTGACGGAATAAGTAAAGATAAAACAAAAGAAGCAATACAAAAATTAACTCAAATTACACCAAATAAGGCAATTATAGAAGTAGATGGAGTTCAAAAACAAGTAACTCTTGATGAAATAAAAAAAGGTGATATTGTAATTTCAAAAGCAGGAGATAAAATTGCAGTTGATGGAGAAATTATAGAAGGAAGTTCGCATTTAGATGAATCTTTTATAACAGGTGAAAGCAAGCCAGTAGCAAAAGTTAAGGGAGAAAAGGTCATTGCAGGTAGTCTAAATTTTGATGGATTTATAAAATACAAAGCAGAAAGAATTGGAAAAGAATCTACTGTATCTGAAATTGTAAAATTGGTTATAGAAGCAAGTAATACAAGGGCTCCAATAGCTAAAATTGCAGATAAAATTTCTGGTATTTTTGTGCCAAGTGTTATTGGAATTGCAATTGTAACATTTTTTGTATATTTAATTTTGGGTTATGACATAGGAACAGCTTTAAGTACATTTATTACTGTTTTAGTAGTTGCCTGTCCTTGTAGTTTAGGCTTAGCAACTCCACTTGCAATAGTAGTAAGTGAAGGTGTTTGCGCAGAAAATGGAATATTAGTAAAGAAAAGCGAAATTTTAGAAAATGCATCTAAAATTGATACAATAGTATTTGATAAAACAGGTACATTAACTTATGGAAAATTGAAAATTTCCAAAATATATAATTATAGTAATTTTTCTGAAAATGATTTAATTAGTTTAGCGGGAAGCATAGAAGAAAAGTCGACACATCCAATTGGGAAGGCATTTGTAGATTATATGGAAGAACATAAAATTTCAAAAGCTGATGTTAAAGATTTTGAAAATATTGCAGGATTTGGAATAGTAGGAACAATAGACAATAAGAAGATAATATTAGGAAATAGAAAAATAATAGAAAAATTTTCTATTCAAAACAATCATTTAGAAGATGAAAAAAATTTAGCGATAAATGGAAATAGTATTATTTATGTTGCAAATGAAAATGAGATTTTAGCATTAATTGGAGTAAATGATATTGTAAGAGAAAATGCTGAAAGTGTTATTAAAGAGATTAAAGGACATAATATTAATACAATTATGCTTACAGGTGATAACAAGGAAACAGCTGAAAAAATAGGTAAAGAACTTGGAATAACAGAAGTTATTTCAAATGTTTTGCCACATCAAAAGTCAGATACAATTAAAAAGCTTAAGGAAAAAGGAAAAAAAGTTATGATGTGTGGAGATGGAATAAATGATAGCCCAGCTTTAACAAATGCTGATATTAGTGTTAGTGTAAAAAGTGGTACAGATATTGCAATGGATTCAAGTGATGTTATCCTAACTAGAAATGATTTAGCTTCAGTTTTAAGGCTTGTTAGAATTAGCGAGAAAACTGTAAGAAATATTAAACAGAATTTGTTTTGGGCATTTTTCTATAATTGTCTGATGATTCCTGTTGCTATTGGATTTTTTAAGCCATTGGGTATTTCTATAAATCCTATGATTGCAAGTTTGGCTATGGTGTTTAGTAGTTTGACGGTTATTTTTAATGCTTTGAGGCTGAAGAGGAAATGAAAAGTAGAATTATTTTTTTCAGTTACTCAAAAAAAGAGAGTAACTAATAAAATATTAATATATATTTATTGTTAAAATTTGCTTGACAGAAAACATAAAAAAATTTATGATAATAAAGGAGATATAAAGCTCACTACAAGAAAATATTTAGGAATAGTATTAAATGTAAAAATAAAATTATAAAGGATGTTAGATAATATGAATAGTAGAGAATTTGAATTATATAAAAATGGAAAACCAGATGAAGATAATATGAATTGTCGGAATGGTTATTATAGAAAAAATGATTGAAGATATAGATATAATTTTAAAAGACTATGAGCTAGATTCTGTTAAAGTGAAAACATTACAAGAATATAGAAACAAAATATTTTCATTTTATAAAAAATATGAAGAAATTTTTTCAGAAGATAGAATAGTAACTGAATTAAGAAAATATATGTTCAAAGATTTAACACCAGAGGAAGTTAAAAGAGAAAATGAGTTACAACAAATTGGTTTGAAATTAAGTATGAAGAAAAGTAGGGGCAAATTTGGTGTATTAGTCCCATTTTTTGAATATACAATTATGGATCCTGAAAATGGAGAGGAAAAGGCAAAGAAGTTTTATAGCCAATTTTATGAAGAATTATTAGAATGCTTTGAAATTGAAGATAAAATTCAAGAAGATATAGTAATACCTATATGGAGAAATTATTTAAGTTCTGTAAATGATGAATTTGCACAGGGAGATAGATTTGCTTATTTGTTCCATTCAAGTGATAAATTTATTAATTTACCTGGAAGTGATATGTATCAAAATAAAAAGAAAGACAAAAATGATGTAGAAAATAAGACAGAATTTATTTCTAGTTCGCTAATTACTGATAAAGAAATGGAAACAGGAAATACAAATGTAGGAATTACTTTAAAAATTAAGAATAAGACAATTTTAGCAGCTAGTCCATCAGATTGTGGTACAAGGGAATCAACAGATAAGGCAGTAAACAATGTAAAAGTAGGTAATAATGGTTATTATGTAAGTATCGGATTTACGAGATTTTATGTTCCACTTTCAAAATTGGGAACACCAAAAGAAATTGAAAGAAAAGCTATGCAAGCAAGTATTAATAATACAGGAGAAATATTAAATGCGGGAAAATGGATTGCACCAATTTATACAGAAGCAGTTATTGATAAAGGTGATTTTGAATTAGATGGTATATTTTTTAAAACAACAGGTTGTGATATAAATATTAAAGATTACATTGTTGCTAAACAGATGGAGATGTACTATGGTAAAAAACTTAGAAAAGTAAATCAATCTGTAAATAGAGAAAAAAATAATTTATCTCCATATACTCAAGAAGAAAAAGAAAGATTTAATGAGCAATTAGCATTCTATATGTCTGAAGAAAATTATAAAATATTCGAGAAATCGCCGGTTTTATATAGAAATTTATTTATGTTATATTATCAAGAAATAATTAATGGAACAGGATTTAAAGGCGAGGCAAGAGACAAAGCTGAGACAGCAGTACTTAAAGTAGTTGACTATTTGAATAATATTATTCAAAATAAAAAACTAGAAGATAGTAGTACAATTAAATTAGATGAAATTATGTCTGTTTCTTTAGATTCAGATCAATTACCAAAATGCAGATATGAACCAGAAATCCAGTGGGGACAGACAGAAGTTACTAAAAATGAAATAGGAAAAGAATTTACAATGTCGATTCCAATTGATTTGAAAAAAAGAGTAGAGCAGACGTTAAATTCTGAAGTAATATTAGAGAAAAGAATTGGAGAAGAGAAATAAATGGAAAATATTAATAATGCGTATTCAGAAGTATTGGTAATTTTGAGAAATATAAACAATGGTTTTTATACTATTCCATATGATGTTTTACAAAAATTAAAAAGAGAATGTAACTTAAATCATAAATTTAAGTTGAAAGACAATGTACCTTTAAATAAACAAAATTTGTTGCCAGAAACCAAAGCAATACTTGCAATATTTTATAGAGATTATTGGGCGAATGATGAACAATATAAATTTATTTTAGAAAAAGAGAAAAACGATGAAGTGTTATTAGAGAAAATGAAAAAGGATAAATACAATCCAAATGGCATATTTTCTAAAAGTATAATAAGTGAACAAAAAGGTTCGGGTCAATTAGATAAAAAAGAGCAAGAACTGGTAAAAGTGAATGATAGCATATTTATAAAAATAAAAAAGATGATTTTTAAAATTTTTCATTTGAATTAAGAATAAATATAATAAGAGAAGATATCTAAAAAAGGTTCTTCTCTTATTTTAAGAACAACACCATAAAAATCTCCTTAGTATTCTCACAAATCTCATCCAACGAATACTCAGGCCTACAAGTAAAATAATTCAAAACAGCACTAACAATTACTTCATCCAAATAATTAAAAATATCATCTAAAGAACTTATTTTTTTAGTATTTTAAATGTTGTTCCTCCTGATGAAATTATGTTTAATCCTACTCTTTGGATTGGTGCTTTTATCATTCCTTTAGTTTGCATTTCGGTTGTTACTCTAAAATTACTACATTCTCACATTCGTAGAACTGAAAACAAATGACTTAGCCATTGCGTGTGGCAAACAGATTTAGCTGTGAACCGTAACTTGTAGATAAAATAAAAATATTTTTTCAGATAAATCTATTGACTTAGGAGAAAATATGTTATAAAATACAAACAAAAATTTGCAAAATACATGACTAGGTTTAGGAGGAAAATATGACTATAATTAATAATATAGATAATTTAAAAACAAATATTGAAAGATATATTCCATATAACGAGCAGAAGCTAGAAGATTAAAGTCAGGAGATGTAGTAACAATTCCAGCAAATGTAAAACACTGGCATGGAGCAACATCTAAATCTTGGTTTAGCCATATTGCAGTTGAGGTACCTGGAGAAAATACTTCAAATGAGTGGTGTGAAAAAGTAACTGACGAAGAATATGACAAATTACCAAAATAAGTTTATAAGGTGAGAATTATATGGATGAAGAAATTAAGTTTAATAGCTTGATTCCGGAACTAAGTGTTTCGAATATAGATAATAGCAAAAAGTATTATGAAAATTTAGGTTTTAAAATTATTTATGAAAGACTAGAGGATAAATTTTGTTTTCTACAATTAGAGGAAAACCAAATTATGATAGAGGAAATAAATGGAAATTGGAATGTTGGAGAATTAAAATATCCTTATGGAAATGGAATAAATATAAGTATGTCTGTAAAAGATGTTGAGGAACTTTATTATTCTCTAAAAAATAAAAATATTAAATTTTTTGTAGATTTAAAAATAAGTGAGTATAAGGTAAATGATAAAGTTTTTAGGGACAAAGAATTTTTAGTACAAGACCCAGATGGGTATTTATTAAGATTTAATAATTAAATATAAATTACGAATTGTAGCCAATATATAATGGTTACAATTTTTTTGAAAAAATGAGAATATATTAGTTGATAATTATAAATATTTGTGATATAAAGAGAAAAATAAAGGAGGGATTTTTATGAAAAAGAAAAAAATATTTAAAATTATAGGAGCAATACTATTAGCAATTATAGCAATATTTCTAATTCATACAATTAGAAATTATATAATAATTACAGATTTACAAGACAAAATAGCCAAATATTCAGATAGCACAAATTATCATATAAAATCTACATCAACAACAAAAAAAGGTACTAAAGTGGAAATGGAATATTACAAAAAAGATAATAAGCAGGTTGTTTTTATGGAAAGAGACATAAATGGAGAAAACCTAAAAATGGCAATGTATGATAATGGTGAACGAATAGATATTTTTTATGAAAATGCTGATGGAAAAAGCTGTGATATTAACTCAGAAACATCATTAATGCAAATTAATTTATACAATTTTTTAGAAAATGATACCAAATGGCAAACTTTTATAAGCAGTGCAATTGCTAGAGTAAAATCAACTCAATATAATGGTAAAAAATGTTATGCAATAAAAGGATTTTTGTCTTCAACATCACTAACCAGCGAGGATAGCGAAATTATAATTGATAAAGAAACAGGATTGTTTTTAAAATCAACTGCAACAGGTGATGTTGTGGAAAGAGAATATGAGTTTGATAATGTAGATGATTCTATATTTGCTGAACCTGATATAAGTCAATATAAAGTAAAGGAAAAATAAAAAAATGAGAGGAGAGTATTTCTCCTCTTTTTTGCGAGATTTTTCAAAATAAGTGTAAATTCAAAAGACTTATTTTTTATAAAAATAAAAAAGCTTGACAATTTTTATACCTTGTAATACAATGCATAAAAATACATAGCAAAGCTAGGTAAAAGGAGGAGAAAAATTGAAAATTAGTAGAGAATTATTAAAGGGAAGTACAAGTATGCTTATATTAAGTTTAATAGAAAACGAAAATATGTATGGATATCAAATGATTAAAAAATTAAGTGAAAAATCACAAAATGTTTTTGAGTTCCAAGAGGGGACATTATATCCAATATTGCATAGTTTAGAAGAAAAAAATTTCATATCTTCATATTGGGACAATACTGGTTCAAAGAAAAGAAAATATTACACAATTACTAAGGAAGGAAAGAAACACTTAAAAGAAAAGAAAGAAGAATGGAAAAAGTTTGAGGCACGGAGTAAATCAAGTAGTGGGAGGTGTTTTATTTGGATATTAAAGGATTTTTAAATAATGTATGTCAAGAAATAAAATACGAACCTATTAGAAAAGAAATTGTAGATGAGTTAGAAAATCATATACAAGAAATTAAAGAAGAATATATAGAAAAAGGATAATACGATATGTGATATTTTTAAGTATAAGGATAATACCAAGTGGTATAATTTATTTTACAGATTATAAAAAGTTGAAAAAATATTCTAATACAATATATATAATTGCAACATTAAGTATATTTGTTGCAATGTTATTTGGAAAAGAGATAGGAGGAAAGTCATATTTGTATTTTAACCTTTGGACTGTTGCACCAGAAGTTATTGCAATGCCACTTTACATAATTGCATTTGTAGGATTTGTAAATGATTTTGAAAGAAAAAGTAAACTAAAATCTATAATACTAAAGTTTACTAATAAAAAAATAAATATAAATAGTAATTTGGAGGGCAAACAAGTAATGAAAAAGATAAATTATATATTGATAATATAGGTTTTGCTTTAATTGG
>CAKPNI010000017.1 GCA_934168355.1 uncultured Clostridia bacterium | reverse complement strand
GGGGACAAGACATAGGAATAGACCTAGGAACAGCAACAGTTATAGCATATGTAAAGGGAAAAGGAATAGTACTACGCGAGCCATCAGTAGTGGCTGTTGATAATAATACAGGAGAAGTTGTAGCGGTAGGAGAAGAAGCGAGAAGAATGCTTGGAAGAACACCGGGAAATATAGTTGCAACAAGGCCATTAAGAGAGGGAGTAATATCAGATTATACAGTAACTGAAAAAATGCTTAAATATTTCATAAACAAGGTTGGTGGAAAAACATTATTTGCACCAAGAATAATGATATGTATACCATCAAGAGTTACCGAGGTTGAGAAAAAAGCAGTAATAGATGCAGCAACAAATGCAGGAGCAAGAAGGGTGTATTTAATAGAAGAACCAATAGCAGCAGCAATTGGGGCTGGAATAGATATATCAAAACCTTGTGGAAATATGGTAGTAGATATTGGTGGAGGAACAACAGATATTGCGGTAATATCACTTGGAGGATCTGTTGTAAGTACATCAATAAAAGTTGCAGGAGATAAGTTTGATGAATATGTTTCTAAATATATTAAGAAAAAATATAATCTTGCAATAGGAGAAAGAACAGCTGAAGAACTTAAGGTAAATGTTGGATGTGTATATCCAAAAATCCAAGATGTAGAGATGGATGTAAGAGGAAGAGATTTAACAACTGGACTTCCAACAACAGTTACAATTCATTCAAGCGAAATGCTGGAAGCTTTGCAAGAGCCTGCTTTGATGATTGTTGATGCAGTTCATTCTGTATTAGAAAGAACACCTCCAGAGCTTGCGGCTGATATAAGTGATAAAGGTATTTATATGACTGGTGGAGGATGTTTAATTGATGGATTAGATAAGCTTTTACAGGAAAAAACTGGAATAAGTGTTATGATTGCTCAAGATACTGTTTCTTGTGTAGCTTTGGGTACTGGTAAGGCTTTGGATAATTTGGATTCTTTGGATGAGAAGGCTCGTAGGTAGAGCTGAAAAAATAAAAAATGTTAGGCTTTTTGTGGGCTTAACATTTTTTTGCATATTTAGAACTAGTATGATTTTAACTATATAAAATTACATTAATGTAACATTTATTTTACAAATGTATTACATTTTAATAAAAATGTTGAATTTACACAACTAATGTGGTTAAATATAATTACAGGATGTGATATAAGTTTTGAAAAAATGGAGGAAGAGAAGAAATGAATTTAAATATAAAATTAGAGCAAAACAGGGGGATAACTTTAATTGCTTTAGTAGTAACAGTGATTGTACTTCTAATATTGGCAGGTGTAAGTATAAATATGCTTACTGGAGAAAACCGGAATAATAAAAAAGGCTGCTAAGGCAAAGGATGAAACAAATTCATCACAAGATTTTGAGTACCTGCAATTAAAGGCAACAGAAGCCTTAACAGATTACTATCAAGGAAATGACACAATAGGAGAAGATGAATACATTTTAAATAAATGGGATGCAGATTCAAATAACAAAATAACAGTAAATAAAACAGACAAAACATTTACATATAATGGAAAAACATATGCAATAGCAGACATAATAGGAAATCAGAGTGAAAAAACAAAAGTAGAACAAAATAACATGACACAAATAACATCGTCAAATGCAACAGAGGAAGCAGATAAAAAATTATTATCAAGTGGAAAAGTAAGATTGATAATAGAAGAAAATAATACAAGCATGAGAGTAGCAGTGCCAAATGGATTTTATTATGTAACAGGAACACCATCAACAGGACTAGTAATATCAGACCAATATGGAGATGATGATAAAAATTCTAAAGGTGGAAATCAATTTGTATGGGTGCCATGTAGTGGTGATAAAGGTGTGACTTATGAAAAAGAAAACGGTTTGGCAAAAACATGGAAAAGTAAATATAGCAGTAAATCATGGTATTACAACTCATATCCATCAGGAAAAAATGCAGATGGATCAGATAAATATGTAAATGTAGCAGAGGGAGCATGGTCAGATAATGGAGGAAATCTAGATAGTGTAAAAACATATGGAGGATTTTACATAGCAAGATATGAAGCAGGAGTACCAGCTACAGCAGATTTTTATGCAAATAAAGATGGAGCAACATATGAGAGAGAAGAAAAGAAAAATGTAGGAACAGGTTCACCTGTAAGTAAGAAAAATAATCAAAGTTGGAATTTTATATCACAAGAAAATGCAGTAAAAGTATCATCAAATATGTATTCAGGAAGTCAAGTTGTAACAAGTAGTTTGGTAGATAGTTATGCATGGGATACAATAGTTGAGTGGATGACAAAAGAAAAAACCTATGAAAACCTAGGAAATGATAGTTCAAGTAAAGGAAATTATTATAATAATGATAAAATAAGTCTATCAAATGCGTTATATGCATTACATAGGTATGGTGCTCGTAAAAATACAAATGTAAATGATTATTGGAGTTATGCAACAAAATATCATAAAGGACCAATCAAATCCGGATGGATAGGTATAGATGCAACAAGTGGAGCAAAATATGAATTTACAAACAATGATTATGATACTACAAATTACAATTACACTATAAGAAAAGAATTAGCAACAGGATCAAGCGAAGAAACAAAAATAAATAATATATATGATATGGCAGGAAATATGTGGGAATGGACGACTGAAACAGGAAAACCAGATGGAGGCAATACCGTACGTGTCGTGCGTCGAGGGGGTAGTTTCAATGACTACGGTTCTTACGACCCAGTGTCTGGCCGCAACGGTAGCAGTGTTACTTCGGGGGGAAACGTTAACCTCGGGTTCCGTGTCGTGCTTTACATCCAATAGTTTAAAAACAAGAAAATGCATAAAAAACAAAAAAACAAGCAATAATAAATTCGAAGGTGAAAAAATGAGGAAAACCAAAAGAATATTTATTATTGCTTTTTTGCTATGCATATATATATATTGCTGTAAAATAGACAGCATCCCAAACAGTATAATCCTATATGGAGGAGAACAACTAAATCTAGGAAACTTTCTAGGAATATCCCTAAAAATAGGAGACAAAGACTGTAACACAATACTTGCTTCATCAGACATAACAGGAAATTCCGATTCAAATAAAAATGAAGCAACAGTAGATGTAAAATTATTTAATACAATAAATGTAAAAGAAGTATCAGTAAGCATAATAGACAAAACAACAGTAATCCCAGTCGGGCAAGTATCAGGGCTAAAGCTATACACAAATGGAGTATTAGTAGTAGGAATGAGTGAAATAAAAGGAGAAGACAATCAAAAATACAAGCCATACGAAAATTCAGGAATTGAAGAGGGAGACAGAATTATCAAAATAGAGGAAAATGAAATAAGTGACACAAATGAATTAATAGATATTGTAAACAAATCCAAAGGAAAAAATCTAGGAATTGAATATATAAGAAACAACGAAATAAACAAATGTAATATCACACCAATAAAATATTCAGACGGAAGTTACAAATTAGGTCTATGGGTAAGAGATAGTGCAGCAGGAATAGGAACACTCACATTTTATGAGCCATCAACAGGAAATTTTGCAGCATTAGGACATGGAATAACAGACAGTGATACAGGAAAGCTTGTAGAAATTCAAAATGGAGAATTTTTAACCACCAAAATATTATCAATAATAAAAGGTCTAAAGCGGAAAGCCCGGAAAAGTCCAAGGAACAATAGAAGATGGGATAACAATTGGAACAATATATAAAAACAGCAATCTTGGAATTTATGGAACAGTGAGCAATTTATCTGGAATAAAAACAGATTTATCAAAGGAAATGGAAGTAGCAAGAAGAGATGAAATTTCATTAGGAGATGCATCAATTTATTGTAATTTGGAAAGTGCTAATTCCGGGGCACAGGCAAAAGAATATAAAATTGAAATAGAGAAGATTTTTATAAATAATGATACAGATAATAAGTCAATGCTTATAAAAGTAAAAGACCAAGAATTGTTGGACAAAACAGGTGGAATTATCCAAGGTATGAGTGGAAGCCCTGTTGTTCAAAATGGGAAATTTGTTCGGTGCTATTACAAATGTTTTGGTAAATGACCCTACTCAGGGGTATGCAGTTTTTGGCGATATTATGCTTAAGGAAATGAGAGAGGATTAGTTTTTTCTGATTTGGGAGGTAATTATGATATTTAAACCACAAGCAATCTACTACGAAAAAGATATAGAAAACTATAAGCTAGGAAAAGAACTAATGCAAAAATACAAAGAGGTACCCAAAAAAGAAATTGAAAATCACAACAATATAGAAGAACTGCGAAAAAAGCAAAATTCAGAATTTCCTAACCTAAAAAGAAATCTAATAATTGGAACAAGAAAAACACATAAATTTGTAGAAAACCATAAAACATCAGATTATTTGGTACCATATACATCATCAGGATGTACAGCAATGTGCATGTATTGTTACTTAGTATGTAATTACAACAAATGTGCCTATTTAAGATTATTTGTAAATAGAGAGCAGATGTTAGAAAAGATAATAAAAACTGCTCAAAAAAGTGAAAAAGAATTAACATTTGAAATAGGAAGTAATAGTGATTTAATACTAGAAAACACAATAACAGGAAACTTAGTATGGACAATTGAGAACTTTGCCAATACAGATAAGGGGTTCCTTACACTTCCTACTAAATTTGATATGGTTGATGATATACTTAAGCTAGACCATAAAGGAAAAGTTATTATTAGAATGAGTGTAAATCCAGAAGAAATAATAAATAGAGTTGAGTTTGGAACATCAAGATTAAAAGGAAGAATTGAAGCGATAAATAAATTGGCAGATGCAGGGTATAAAGTTGGAATTCTTATTGCACCTGTTATTTTGGTGGAAAACTGGAAAGAGCTATATAAAGAGTTGATAGAAAGACTAAGCCAAGAGCTATCAGAAAAGGTAAAGAAAAATGCTTTTTTTGAAATTATTTTTATGACTTATAGTTATGTTCATACAAAGATTAATCCTGAGGCTTTTCCTAATGCTATTGATTTATTTGATAAGGAGATTATGACAGGAAGAGGTAATGGAAAATATGCGTATAAGATGGATGTTAGGAAAGAGGCGGAATTTTATTTGAGAGATTTGATGGATTTGCATTTTCCGGGGAATAGCATTGAGTATATTGTGTAGATTTTTCGCAAAAGGACCGTTTCTTTTTCCACTGGACCGTATCATTTCGCGAAAAGAAACGGTCCCAATGAAAAAAGAAACGGTCCTTTCATGAAAAAATCGCTTGACAACCATAAAAATTAGCAATAAAATAAACAAAAAAACAGGAGGTAAAAATATGTTAGTAACAACAAAGGAAATGTTTGAAAAATCAATGAAAGAAAATTATGCGATTGGTGCATTTAATGTAAATAATATGGAGATAATACAAGCAATTGTAGATGCAGCTGCTGAAGAAAAATCGCCAGTTATATTACAAGCATCATCAAGTGCAATAAAATATGCAAGAATAAATTATTTAATGAAAATGGTAGAAGCAGCAACAGAGGAACATCCAGAAATACCAGTTGCAATACACTTAGACCATGGACCAGATTTCGAGACAGCAAAAATGTGTATAGATAATGGCTTTACATCTGTAATGATAGATGGTTCTAAATATAGTTTTGAAGAAAATGTAGCATTAACCAAAAAGGTTGTAGAATATGCTCATTCAAAAGGAGTAATGGTTGAAGCAGAAATAGGAAAACTTGCAGGAATTGAAGATGATGTTAATGTATCAAGTAATGATGCAATTTACACAGATCCAGCAGATGCAGAAAGATTTGTTAAAGAAACAGGTTGTGATTCTTTAGCTATTGCTATAGGAACAAGCCATGGGGCTTACAAATTTAAAGGAGAAGCTAAATTACGTTTTGATATTTTAAAAGAAGTAAAAACAAGAATTCCGAATACTCCAATAGTACTTCATGGAGCTTCAACAGTAATTCCGGAATTGGTTGAACAATGTAACAAATATGGAGCAGATATCCCGGGAGCTAAAGGAGTTCCAGATGATATACTTCACACAGCTTCTATTTCAGGAGTTTCTAAAATTAATGTCGATACAGATTTAAGACTTGCAATGACAGCAGGAATTAGAAAAGTATTTGTAGAAGAACCATCAGCTTTTGACCCACGCAAATATTTAACACCAGCAAGAGATTTAATAAAATCAACAGTACAGCATAAAATAAGAGATGTGTTTGGATCAAGCAATAAAGCATAATTTTTGAATTTGGGACGGTTCGTTTTCAAAAAAGGAACCGCCCCGAATCGGAAAAAGGGAGAAAAAAGATGAAAAAATTAATAATTTCCCTTCAAAGCGATTTGCATTCTTCTTTCAGCATCTTTTTTTGCAATATCGGCACGTTTATCATAAAGTTTTTTCCCTTTTCCAATACCAAGTTCAAGTTTTACTAAACTACCTTTAAAATACAAACTGATAGGAACCAATGAATAACCTTTTGTTTGCATTTTTCCAATCAATTTATTAATTTCTGACCTATTAAGCAAAAGCTTTCTATCTCTTAAAGGATCTTTATTATATATATTTCCGAACTCGTAAGGACTAATATGAATACCTATTGCGAAACATTCGCCATTTTTAATATTGGCAAAAGAATCTTTTAAATTCACTTTACCATTTCTAATAGATTTAATTTCGGTTCCGCGTTAAAACAATTCCACATTCAATTTTATCTATAATTTCATAATTATGATATGCATTAGGATTTTTTGCAATCAATTTAATACTACTAGTCATTTTTGATACCTCACATAAAAAATTCAAATAAAATTATAACATCAAAAAATAAAAAAGTCAAAAGCATTGATAAATTAAGAAAAATGTGGTTTAATATAAAAAGTTTGAAGTAAAAAGAAGAAAAGAAAGGTGTATTAAATGTCAAAAAATATAGTATCAAATTTATTAAAACATATAAAATTAGTAAGTAAACACAAATGGCTAGTATTCAAATTTAGCTGTAAACTAGGAATACCATTTAGAGGATTCATGCATGATTGGTCGAAATTTTCATTTGATGAATTTTGGGAAAGCATTAAGTATTACGATGGAGAGGTAAGCCCTATTACAAGATGTAAGGAGCAAAATGGATATTCCAAGGCCTGGCTTCATCATAAAGGAAGAAATAAACATCATGTTCAATATTGGGTAGATTTAGGAACAAAAGGAGTTGCGCCAGTAATACCATATAAATATATGGCTGAAATGGTATGTGATAAATTATCGGCAAGTATTACATATAATGGGAAAAATTGGACAAATAGTTCTGAATATGAATATTGGCAAAAGGAAAAAACAAGAGTAATTGTAAATCCAAAAATAGAAAATTTTTTAGAGGCTGTTTTTGTGGAGATTAGAGATAATGGGTTAGATAAAACTCTTGACAAAAAACATATAAAAGAGCTATATAAAAAATATTGTATAGATGACAAAACAGAATATGTTTACGAATTTCATGGAGAATGGAAAAAAGCATAAGAAAGGATTTGAGATATATGAAAGAAGAAAAAAAAGCCACAAGGCAAAGTTATGGAGAAACACTAGAAAAATTAGGAGAAAAATATAAGGATATAGTTGTGCTAGATGCAGACTTATCGGCTGCAACAAAAACATCAATTTTTGCAAAAAAATACCCAGAAAGATTTTTTGACATGGGAATTGCAGAAGCAAACATGATGGGAACAGCAGCAGGAATGGCAACAACTGGAAAAGCTCCATTTGTAAGTACATTTGCGGTATTTGCAGCAGGAAGAAGCTATGACCAAATTAGAAATAGTATATGTTATCCAAATTTGAATGTAAAAATATGTGCAACTCATGCAGGAATAACAGTTGGAGAAGATGGAGCTACACATCAAATGCTTGAAGATATCAGTATGATGAGAACTTTGCCTAATATGAAAGTTTTAAGTCCAGCAGATGATATAGAAACTAAATGGGCAATAGAAGAAGCATATAAACAAAAAGGACCTGTATATGTAAGACTTTCAAGACTTGCTACACCTGTTATTTATGATGAAAATCAAGAGTTCGAATTTGGAAAAATGATTCAATTTGGAAATGGAACAGATGGAACGGTTTTTGCAACAGGAGATGTTGTTGCAGAGGCTTTAAAAGCTAAGGAAATATTGGAAACAAAAGGTATTGATATTAGAGTTATTGATGTTCATACAATAAAACCTATTGATGAGGATATGATTGTAAAATGTGCTAAAGAAACAAGAAAATTAATTTCAATTGAAGACCATAGTATAATTGGTGGTTTAGGTTCTGCAATTTCTGAGGTTTTAACAAGTAAGTGTCCTGTAAGGCTAGAAAGAATGGGAATTGTGGATGAATTTGGAAGGTCTGGAAAAGCAGAAAAATTGATTGAATTTTATGGGTTGAGTTCACAGAAAATTGTTGAGAAATTTTTGTAGAAAATTTACTTGACAATTTGAGTTTGTTGTTATAAAAATAGTGAGAAAAGAATTTTTTCGCATTGGGACCGTTTCTTTTCGCAAAAAGAAACGGTCCCAGTGGAAAAAGAAACGATCATTTCGCAAAAAGAAACGGTCCCAATGAAAAAAAGGAAAGGAAGAAGAAAATGGAAAAAGTAAGAGGATTTGAAATAGCAAAAGGATTTGAAGGAAAGGGAATAAATTTACCAGAAAGAAAAACAAAAAACTCAGCAGCATATGACATAGAAGCAGCTGAAGATGTAGTTATACCAAGTTTCAAAAAAGGAATGAAACCAACTTTAGTAGCTACAGGATTAAAAGCGTACATGCAAGAAGATGAAGTATTGTATTTATATGCCAAAAGTTCTGGATTCCCTAAAAAAGGAATAATGCTATCAAACAATGTTGGAATAATAGATGGAGACTATTATGAAAACGAATCAAATGATGGGCATATAATGTTTTCATTAATCAATTTAAAAGATGAAGATTTACAAATAAAAAAAGGGGACAGCATAGGACAAGCAATGTTTGGAAAATATTTAGTAGTAGACAATGATAATGCAACAGGAGTAAGAAAAGGTGGATTTGGCTCTACAAGTGAAAAATAATAAAAAAGATTTACATGTTTAATAGCATGTAAATCATTTTAAAATTTATAGAAAAAAATAGATATTTACAAGTGAAAGGAAATTTTTCGATGAAAAAAATTCTAGAAAAAATATATGAAAAAAGAAATATAATATGTGGCATAATTTTTGCTATCATAATAATATTATTTGGCTTTAGTGTAGCAC
This sequence comes from uncultured Clostridia bacterium, assembly GCA_934168355.1. GTDB lineage: Bacteria > Bacillota > Clostridia > TANB77 > CAG-508 > CAG-269. Next base: position 22,357 of record CAKPNI010000017.1, on the reverse strand, counting down.
CAAAAACACTTCAAAATGATACATATTATACTGTATCAATAGGAAACCTAATAATGGAAAACGGAATAGACATGAAAGACCACTATTCATGGCATGAAGACTTGCCATATACATATCCACATTGGATGTATGATGTATTTATGAGTATAATTTATAATATGGGAAGTTGGCAAGGAATATATATTTCGGTATGTATAATGAGTATAATACTTGGGTTATCAATCTATATAGTAAATAAAAAATTAAACAAAAACCAAGTTATATCATTTGCTCTGACCATAGGGGCGATGTATTTGCTAAAAGATTACATTGCAGCAAGGGCACAGCTAGTTACATTTATTATATTTATTTGGGTAATTTATTTTATAGAGAAGTTTATAGAAAATCCTAAAAAAGTTGGATATGCTATAGGAATTATTTTGGCATCAATAATAATAGCCAATATTCATGTAGCAGTTTGGCCATTTTTATTTGTAATTTTCTTGCCATATATTGCAGAATATATAATTTGTTTAGTTGCAGATACTGCAATATATCAAAAAATAACAATATTATGGAAAAAAATCTTACTAAATAAATATAAAAACGATGAAACAAAAAAACAGAAAATAAACCAAGAATTAAACGAAATATACTTGCAAAATGAAAAAGTAAAAAATGTAAGAGAAAAAGAAGAGCCATACAAGATAAGAATGAAATTAAATAAAAATGTAAAATGGCTTATTTTAGTAATGGCAATTTGTGGTTTAACAGGATTTTTAACACCACTTGGAACAACACCATACACTTACCTAGTAAAAACAATGGAAGGAAATACTGTAAACAATATAAATGAACATTTGCCATTAACTCTTATAAATAATATACCAATTATGTGTACCATAATAATAGTGTTATCACTTTTAATTTTCACAAAGGTAAAAATAAGACTTTCAGATTTATTTATGATTGGTGGACTTACATTTTTAATGTTTTCATCGAAAAGACAGTCGACAATGTTTGTTTTAATTGGTTCTATAATATTAAACAGAATGTTTACAGAGGCAATTAAAATATACAGTAAAGAAAATATGGAGAGGATGTTTAAAAATATTGTTTGTATACTTGGAATTGCTATTAGTGTTGTAGCCATATTTCAAGGAGCTAAATTTATCGATAAGAAAAAAGACAATAGTTATGTGAATGAAGCCTCATACCCTGTAGATGCTGCTAACTGGATTTTAGAAAATTTGGATGTTAATAATATCAAATTATTCAATGAATATAATTATGGTAGTTATTTATTATATAGAGGAATACCAGTATTTATCGATTCGAGAGCAGACTTATATGCTCCAGAATTTAATGGAAAAAAAGATATTTTTATGGATTTTATAAATACATCTAATTTGGGTAAATTCTATGGTAAGACTTTTGAAGAATACGGAATAACACATGTTATTTTGTATAAAAATGCTAAAATTAGAATGATTATTGATGAAACAGAACCGGAAAAATATAATAAAATTTATTCTGATAAATATTTTGTTATTTATGAGGTTGTAAAATAATTTTTTCGCGAAAGGACCGTTTCTTTTTCCATTGGGACCGTATCATTTCGCGAAATGATACGGTCCCAATGAAAAAAGAAACGGTCCCAATACGAAAAAAGGAGGGAAAATGGATAAAAGACCAATTGGAATATTCGACTCCGGTATAGGAGGGCTAACAGTCCTAAAAAAATTAGAAGAAGCACTTCCAAATGAACAATTTATATACCTAGGAGATACATTAAACTTTCCCTATGGAGAAAAAAGTAAGGGAGAAATAATAAATTATTCGAAAACAAACATAGAATACTTATTATCACAAAAAGTTAAAATGATAATAATAGCCTGTGGAACAGCGACAAGTCAAGCTTTGGAAGAAATGAGAAGTATTTTTGACATTCCTATAATTGGGATAATTGAGCCAACAGCTAAATATGTAAAAGAAATGGGATATAAAAAAATAGGGGTTATAGCAACAACGGGAACAATTAGAAGCGGAGCATGGGAAAAAGAATTAAAGAAAAATGTATCGGACATAGAAGTTATAAACCAAGCCTGTCCATTACTTGCAAGTATAGCAGAAGAAGGAAAAGCAAAGTCTAAGGAAAGTATAGAAGCAGTACATAGATATATGCAAATTTTTAAAAGTAATGATGTAAATACAATAATTTTGGGATGCACACATTATCCGATTTATGATGAGATAATTCAAAAAGAATTTTCAAATAAAGCGATTTTAATAAATACAGGAACAGCTGTTGCAGAAAAAGTAAAAAAATATCTTAAAAAAAATAACATGGAAAATACAAATGAAAGAAAAATGTCAAAAATAGAAATAACGAAGCAGGAAAAAGACTTTTTAGTTAAGGCAAAAAATATTTTAAAATCGCCTCAAATGCTTGACATTACTAGATGTAACTAATATAATATTTATATAAAAATAACCAAAATAAAAGGAGCACTAAATGTCAGACACAAATCAGAACTTTTTTGATGAAAAATATACAAAAATGACGGATGAAAATTTACTAAATGAAATAACTCAAAATCAAAATAATGTAGCATTAGACTGTCTAATAGATAGATACAAAGACATGGTCGGAATGAAAGCCAATAAATTTTTTATGGTAGGTTCGGAAAAAGACGATATGTTACAAGAGGGATATATTGGCTTATATAAAGCTGTAAAATCTTATGACCAAGAAAAGCAAAACTCATTCAAAACATTTGCGGGGCTATGTATAGAAAGGCAAATGATAACAGCTGTAAAAAATTCAAATAGGCAAAAACATATACCTTTAAATTCATCTTTATCATTAAACTCAGGAGCTTATGATGAAAATGACAATACAGAAGTTATGGAAATATTAGACACAAGAAAAACAGGAGAAGACCCTTTAGATATAGTTACAAAAAAAGAATATTTTACTGTTATAGAAAAAGCAATAGATGATAGTTTAAGTGACTATGAGAAAAAAGTTCTAACACACTACAAAAATGGAGAAAGCTATGCCGAAATTGCAGAAAAGCTTCAAAGTAAAGTGAAATCTGTTGATACAGCAATCCAAAGGATAAGAAAAAAGGCACTAAAAATAAAACAAAAAATAGAAGAAGGAGAAGCAGATAAATGAAAGAAGAATTTTTAAAACTACTTAAAAGTACAAACAGAGAAAATATAGATGAATTAATAGATTTTATAAATAAAACAGACTTTTTCGATGCACCTGCAAGCACACGCTTCCATGGAAGCAGAGAACATGGACTAGTAGAACATAGTTTAAAAGTATATGAAATATTAAAAGAAAAAGTAAAAAATGCATGTATAGAAATAAAAACTCCACCAGAGTCAGTTATATTAATAGCATTATTACATGATTTATGTAAAGCAAATTATTATAAAATAGATTACAGAAATGCCAAAAATGCTTTAGGAATATGGGAAAAAGTACCATACTACACAGTAGATGACACAATTCCTTATGGACACGGTGAAAAATCTGTTATGATGATAACAGAATATATAAAACTAACATCTGAAGAAAAATATGCAATTCGTTGGCATATGGGTTATACAGAGCCAAAAGAACAATATAACACAATAGGACTTGCTTTTGCAAAATACCCAATTGCATTATTGACACATGAGGCAGATTTAGAGGCAACTTATTTTTTTGATACATAATTTCGCATTGGGGACGGTTCTTTTCGCGAAAAGAACCGTCCCCAATCAGAAAAAAAGGAGAGGATATTAATGAATAAAACAGAACCACGCACACTTCCGGGATTTATGGAATTACTACCACAAGACCAAATACTATTTAACCAAATAAAAGAAACTATACAAAAAAACTATGAAAAATTTGGATTTTTACCACTAGATACACCAATAATAGAAGACTCAAAAGTACTACTTGCAAAAGCAGGAGGAGAAACAGAAAAGCAAATATATAGATTTAATAAGGGAGACAATGACCTTAGCTTAAGATTTGACCTAACAGTTCCACTTGCAAAATATGTAGCGAAAAACTATGGAAGTTTAGCATTTCCTTTTAGAAGATATCAAATTGGAAAAGTATATAGAGGAGAAAGACAACAAAAAGGAAGATATAGAGAATTTTATCAATGTGATATAGACATAATTGGAGACGGAGAACTAAGCATAGTAAATGATGCAGAACTTCCAAATGTTATTTATAACACTTTCACAGAACTTGGATTTGGTGAGTTTACAATTTGTATAAATAATAGAAAAATATTAAATGGATTATTTGAAAGCCTAAACTTAAGTGAAGAAGCTTCTGATATTTTAAGAATTATAGATAAAATTGAAAAAATTGGAAAAGAAGCAGTAATAGAAGAATTACAAAAATTAAATATTGAACAAGAAAAAATTGATAAAATAATGAACTTTATTGCAATAGATGGTTCAAATGATGAAAAGTTACAAGCTTTAAATCAACTTGGAATTTCAGAAGAAAAGTTTGTTAAGGGCTTAAAAGAATTAACAGATGTTATTAAATATATGAGAATATTTGGAATACCAGAGCAAAATTTCAAAATAGATTTAACAATAGCAAGAGGCTTAGATTATTACACAGGAACTGTTTATGAAACATTTTTAAATGAATATAAAAATTTAGGAAGCATCTGCTCAGGTGGAAGATATGAGAACTTAGCGGAATATTATACAGATAAAAAGCTTCCGGGTGTTGGAATATCTATTGGACTTACTAGATTATTTTATCAATTAAGTGAAATTGGACTAATAAAATCAGAGAAAAAAGCTATTTCAGATGTCCTTGTAATTTCTATGACTGATAATTTCGAGTATGTTTCTAAAGTTGCAAATAAATTAAGAGGCGAAGGTAAAAATGTTCAGGTTTATTATGAGGATAAAAAGGTTAAAGCTAAATTTAAGTATGCTGATAAGTTGGAAATTCCTTATACTGTTGTTATTGGTGATGATGAGGTTGAGAGTGGAAGCTATAGTTTGAAGAATATGATGACAGGAGAGCAGGAAAGTCAGAAGTTGTAATTTTTTGCAAAAGGACCGTATCATTTCGCGAAATGATACGGTCCTTTTGCAAAATTAGACTATTTTTTCTTTTCTCCATTCACCTGCTTCAACTTCATCAAAACGAGCATCATAAAAGAATTGCCATAATTTAATATTAAATGCCTCGCATATATATAATAAATTTTCTAATCTGATAGTTTTACTTTGTCTTGATAAAAGTTTAGAGAGAGTAGAACGGGGAATACCCGATTTCAAACTAAGCTGATAAGTATTCATTTTATTTTCTTTTTGTAATTCTAGTATTCGTTCAATTATTAAATCTGATAAATCCATTATAAATTCCTTCTTTTCTGCTAAAAATTTTTATTTATTGTATCAAAAATGGTTATACATAATGTTGTGTAAAATCAACAAATGTCGAATGATGTCGAACGATTTTGCTTGACATTTGTTAGAAAGGAAGGTATAATTTTTTTGTATTGGGGACGGTTCTTTTCGCAAAAAGAACCGTCCCTAATACGAAATGGAAAGGAGGAAATATAGTGCCAAGAAAACCAAGAGAGCTAAGTTTAACAGGTTTATATCATATTATAATAAGAGGAAATGATAGAAACGATATTTTCTATGATAATCAGGATAGATATATTTTTTTAAAAATATTAGAAGAAACAAAAGAAAAATTTAAAATCGAAATATATTCATATTGTTTAATGAGTAATCACATTCATATAGTTCTTAAAATCAAAGGTAAATTTTTATCAAAAGCGATGCAAAGTCTAGGAATTAAATATTCTTTATATTTCAATAAAAAAATTAATAGAAATGGTCACTTATTCCAAAATAGATTTTTTAGCAAAAAAATAGAAAATTTGAATTATTTTCTAACAGTGTGTAAGTATGTGCATAGAAATCCAGAAAAAGCAATGATAGATAAAACAGAAAATTATAAATGGAGTAGTTTTAAAGAGTATGTAGGAAAAGAAAAACTTATAAATAGAAAAGTTTTATTACATTATTTTAATAATGATATTAGTGAGTTTAAAAGATATACTTTGGAAAATGATGATAAAGAACAATTATATAATTTAGCAGAATTTGAGCTTATAAGAAAGTTGACAGAGGAAGAGCTAGCTGAAATTATAAAGGACAAGTATGATTTAGAAAATGCTAGTGACATAACCTTGTTAGATGAAGAACAGAGCAGTCGTATTATATTAGGATTAAGAGAGATAAAAGGAACGAGCTTAGCACAAATATCAAGAGTAACAAGAATTACAGAATATTTTATAAAGAATATATGGAAGTAATTTTTTCGTATTGGGGACGGTTCTTTTCGCGAAAAGAACCGTCCCCAATACGAAATCATTTCAACTCCACAACAGTAACCCCCATTTCACCTTCACCAAAACCACCAACTCTAAAAGACTTAACTCTTTTATTTTTCTTCAAAAAATTCTGAATAGCATTACGAAGCTTACCAGTGCCCTTACCATGCACAATTCTAGCAGTTTGAATCTTAGCTAAAAAGCAATCATCCAAAAACTTATCAACCAAAGGGATAGCCTCATCAACAGTCAAACCAATAACATTAATCTCAGAATTGGCAAATCTAGTCTTATTAACCTTAGGACTAGAAGAAATCACAGGTTTAGTCAAATCATTCTTCAAATCTCTTGGCAATTCCAAATACCTAATATTAACATTAGTCTTAATAAGACCAATCTGAACCTGAACTTCATCATTTTTATTAATTTTAGAAGAGCAAACAATACCATTTTGATTAAGATTAGTAATATAAACTTTCATACCATTTTTTATCAAATCACGAGAAACGGGATTAACAGCTACATTTTCTACGGTATCTTTAATAGATTTTTTCTTAATAGAAGAATTTAAGCTATTTCTCAACTTATTAAGTTCATCAACAGCTCCAGACGTATTTTCGATTTTTTTCATTTCGGAAATCAACTTAGAAGCCTCATCTTTAGCATCTAGCAAAATATCCCTAGCTTTGATTTTGGCATTATTTATAAGTTCTTGTTCTTGCTGTTTTAGCTTCGAATCATCTCTTTCAAGATTTTTCTTAAGAACTTGAACTTGATTTAGGTTTTTTTGAATTTCTTCTTTTTCTCTTTCAATTTCAATTTTATCATCATAAATTTTCTTCAAAAGAGCCTCAATATCAACATCTTGTTTATCCATCAAAGAACGGGCTTTATCAATAATTTCCTTTTTGATTCCAAGTTTTTCACTAATAGCAAAAGCATTACTTTTACCCGGAATGCCAAGCAATAAGCGATAAGTGGGTTTCAAATTTTCGATATCAAATTCCACACTTGCATTTTGAACATCTGGAGTAACTAAGGCATAACGCTTTAACTCTTGATAGTGTGTTGTTGCAATTGTTAATATATCATTATTTTTAAAGTATTCCAAAATACTAATTGCAAGATTGGCTCCCTCGATTGGGTCTGTACCTGAGCCTAATTCGTCAACTAAAATTAAACTATTTTCAGTTGCAGTTTGCAAAATATGAGAAATGTTTATCATGTGGCTTGAAAATGTACTTAATGAATCGGAAATACTTTGGTCATCTCCAATATCTGCAAAAATTTCATCAAATACATATATACTTGATTTTTCATCAGCTGGGATATTAAGCCCCGAACATGCCATTAATTCTAATAATCCAACGGTTTTTAGGGTAACAGTTTTACCACCAGTATTTGGACCTGTAATGATTAATAAAGAAAAATCTTTACCAATGCTTAATGTAGTAGGAACTACTTTGTTCGAATCAATTAATGGATGACGTGCATTTATAAATTTTGCAAATTTTTCGTCATTTATTTTTGGAGTTATTCCTTTAATTGAATTTGAATATTTAGCTTTTGAAAAAATAAAGTCCAATTTTCCAATTATAGAAACATCTAGTTTGATTTCTGCGGTATAGGCGAAAAGCATACTACTTAAATTGTACAAGATTTTTTCGATTTCAGCACTTTCATCAATTTTTAGGTTATTTAATTCATTGTTAAATTCAAATACTGCAAGAGGCTCTATGAAAACAGTTGAACCACTTGAAGACATGTCATGAACAAATCCTTTTACATATGACCTGTATTCTTGTTTTACTGGGATAACATATCTGTCATTTCTAATTGTTACGACATTTTCTTGGATATATTTTGAATAACTTGATGAATGCAAAATTGTATTTAATTTTGATTTTATATCTTGCTCAAGTCTACGTTCACGTCTTCTGATATTTGCTAAGGCAACTGAGCTATTATCTGCAATTGTATTTTCATCAATAACACATTTTTTGATTTTATCTATTATTGAATGGTTTGTATATAGTTCTGAAAAATACCCATTTAAATGTGTAAAATCATCTGTGTTTATGAAACTTGAAAAATATTCTATTAATTCATCTGACATTTCTAAGATGTTTACTACAGATAATAAAGCTTTAGCTGAAATTGTGCTGGAACTTTCAAGTAATTTTAAGTAAACACCTATATCATCTATTTCTGAAATAGGTGGAGTAGAGTTTCTTTCAATTAAACTTACTGCTTCATTTGTTTCTGCCAAAGTATTTGCTACAACTTCTTTTTGGTTTGATGGCAAAAGATTGAAAGCCAAATTTTTGCCTATATATGTGTGGCAGTAGGTAGTTAATTTTTGTAATATTTGATTGTATTCTAATTTATTTAAATATGTTTGGTTCATTTTTTATCAGTCCTTTTTAATTTTATGATGTAATTTTAATATCTTTTTGGTTGATTGTCAATAATTTCGTATTGGGGACGGTTCTTTTTCCGAAAAGAACCGTCCCCAATACGAAATGTTACAAAAATATTACATTGATTTTACAAATAGATGACATCTTTAAATGCAATTGAAAGTGAGTGCGAAATGTGCTATATTAAAAATAAATGAATAGAAAAGTAAATGTTTTTATAGTTAAAAATTTTATATTAGAAAGGATGAATAATGATGAAGATACAAAACAAAAAAGGAATAACCCTAATTGCTTTAGTTGTAACAATAATTATTTTGCTAATCTTAGCACGGAGTAAGTATAAGTATGTTAACAGGACAAAATGGGATAATAAAAAGGGCAAACGAAGCAAAAGAAAAAACTGAAGTAGCAAATAAAGAAGAACAAAGAGAGTTAGCTCAAGCGGAAGCTTTGACAAATGCAAAGAAAACAACATATAAGGGAATAACGATACCGGAAGGTTTTGCACCAACAAAGATAAAAGGAGAAGACTCGATTGATGATGGATTAGTTATAACAGATGGATATGGAAACGAATATGTGTGGGTAGTAGTGCCAAAAACTACGACAGTTTATCCGACAGCGGGATTAGATATAGTGGATTTTTCAGATGAGGAATATACAAACATTGAGACAGATTTGCATACATATACAAAAGATTATAGAAACGACACGACTTATAGTGACAGTTTTTGCGATGAATCAAATGATCCTTATGAGGTAAATAAATCAGATTGGTTTCAAAATGAGGAAGAGTGGGATAAAGCCAAAAGAAAAATGTTAAAAAGTGTGTATTTAAATGAGGGTTTTTGGATAGGAAGATATGAGGCTGGAGTAGAAAATAATAGATTAAGTCCTGAAAATGAAGTAACAATACCATTGTCAAAAAAGAATTTATATCCATATACGTATGTGACGAGGACACAAGCAAATGTGCTAGCTAAGCAGGTTGAATCCGGAAGTTATACAAGCAGTTTGATGTATGGAGTACAATGGGACTTAGTATTAAAATATATCGAAAATAAATATTTAGAAAAAGATTCAAAATCTGACATAAAAAATAATTTGAATGCAAATAGTACAGCAATAGGAAATTATTATAATTCCGAATTTGTTATAAGTAGAGGAAAATTTGCACAATATGGGGATTTGTCAAATTGGTTTGATTATAATAAAGATGAACGTAAAGATTTAGTGACAGGGGGTAAAAAGGTATCTCAAGGTTTGTCTCAAAATAGTGTATTGTTGACAACAGGAGGAACAGAAGTTGCAAAATTGCAAAATATATATGATATAGCAGGAAATGTATGGGAATGGACTTTAGAAAAAACTTTTAGTGCGGATAATCATTGTACTGCAAGAGGTGGACATTTTCATAGTGAAGGTACTAATAGACCAGCAAGTTACCGTGCAGATGACAATGCCTCTCAAAGCAACTATAATGTAGGATTTCGCGTTTCGATTTATTAAAAATGTTGAGGTGTATCAGAATTGAAATGAACCCAAATTATTAGACAGGAAGTTTAATAATTTGGGTTCTAAATTCCAAATTCTCAATATATTTTTACCTTAAAAGTAACCCACCAATTTCAGTAACTGTTCCAGCACCTTGAGTAATAATAATATCATTTTTTTCAACATTATTTTTCAAATAATCTACACAATCATTAAAATCAGGTATATATAAAGCATCTTTTCCAAGACTACAAATTTTATCAACCAAATCCTTAGAAGAAATACCATAAACATTCTTTTCACGAGCGGCGTAAATATCTAAAACAATAATATTATCAAAATTTAGTAAAGCTTTAGCAAAATCATCCAAGAGATTTTTAGTTCTACTATAAGTATGAGGTTGGAAAACAACCCAAGAATTATTATATTTCTTATTCATTAAAGCTTTAGCAGTAGCAACAATTTCGGTTGGGTGATGACCATAATCATCATAAATATTAGCACCATTTACAGTACCCTTAAACTCAAATCTTCTAACTGCACCTGTAAATGAAAGTAGAGCTTTTTGAATAGATTCAAGATTTATTCCATAATAATCACATAAGGCAATACAAGCCAAAGCATTTAATACATTATGCATACCCGGAACACTTAATTTAATTCTTCCATAAAAATCGCCTTTTGCATAAACATCAAATTCAGGAAAACCATTGTTGTCAAAAACAATATTTACTGCGAAAAAGTCAGTATTTTTGTTAGAAATTCCATATGTAAGAGTTTTTGCGTTTGTGAAATTTGTTAAATCCAAAGCATTTTTATCATCACCATTAACAACAAGTAACCCATCATTTGGAAGAAGTTTAACATACTTTATAAAAGCCTTTTTAATATTATCAAAATTTTTAAAATAATCTAAGTGGTCATTATCAATATTCAAAATAATTTCAGACTTAGGGCTAAATTTTAAAAAGCTCTCAACATATTCACAAGCCTCAATAATAAAATACTCACTATTTCCAACTTTATAATTACCATCCAATTGTTTAATATCAGCACCAACCTGAATACTTGGGTCTTTTAAAGCTTCTAAGAAACAAAGAGAAACCATAGAAGTTGTAGTACTTTTTCCATGAGTTCCAGAAATTGTAATTGTATCTTTATAGCATCTTGTAAGTTCACCTAAGAAATCAGCTCTTTCTATTATAGGAATATTTTTAGCTTTTGCTGCTACAAGTTCAGGGTTATCAAGTTTTATAGCTGCTGAATAAACAACAACATCTTGATCTGCAACGTTTTCCTCATTATGTCCAATAGATACTTTTATTCCTGCCTTTGTTAATTTTTTTGTAGTTTCTGTTTCAACATTATTTGAGCCTGTGACTTGAAAACCAAAGTTGACAAGTATTTCTGCAATTCCACTCATGCTTACTCCACCAATACCTACCATATGTACTTTTTTGTATTTTTTTAATCTTTCTATATTAGGCATATTTTTCTCACTCCTGTTTATTAAAATCTGTTTACGATTATATACTTATTCTATTGCTTTTTCAAGGAAATTGTGAAAAAATTTGAGAAATTTCGTATTGGGACCGTTTCTTTTCGCGAAATGATCGTTTCTTTTTCCATTGGGACCGTTTCTTTTCACGAAAAGAAACGATCTTGATGCAAAAAATTGCCAAAGCCATAAAAATATGTTATACTAAAATTCGACAAAAAAGAAAGAAGGTCAAATCAAATGCGGAAATAAAACAAAAAGAATAGCATTTTACACATTAGGATGTAAAGTAAATCAATACGAATCAAATGCCATGGCGCAAAAATTTATAGAAAAAGGATATAAAATTTGTGAACTAACTGAAAATCCGGATGTTGTAGTTGTAAATACATGTACAGTAACAAATATAGCGGACAGAAAATCAAGACAAGTCTTAAGAAAAGTAAAAGAAGAAAACCAACAAAGCATAATAGTAGCTGTTGGATGTTATGTGCAAGTAGCAAAAGAAACAGTAAATAACATGAAAGAAATAGACTTATGTTTAGGAAATGTAGAGAAAAAAGATATTGTAGAAAAAGTTGAAGAATATATGAAAAAAAATCAAAAAGAAAATACAAAAATTTTTGATGTTAACAAAGAAACCGAATTTCAAGAAATGGGAGCAATCACATTTTCAGAAAAAACAAGAGCGACTGTAAAGGTTCAAGATGGATGTAATAATTTTTGTACATATTGCCTAATACCTTATGCAAGAGGCAGAATTAGAAGTAGAAAAAAGGAAAATGTAATTGAAGAAGTAAAAGAAATTGCAAAAAAAGGTATAAAAGAAATCGTAATAACAGGAATTCATATAGCTTCTTATGGAAAAGATTTTGATAGTAATTATAGATTGATAGATTTACTTGAAGATTTAGACAAAATCGATGGAATTGAAAGAATTAGACTTGGGTCACTAGAGCCAACAATAGTTACAGAGGAGTTTGCTAAAAGACTTTCAAAATTAGATAGTATCTGTAATCAATTTCATTTGTCACTTCAAAGTGGTTGTGATGATACATTAAAAAGGATGAATAGAAAATATTCATGTGAGGAGTTTTTTAAGGTTACAGAGATTTTGAGAAAGTATTTTAAAGATGCAAATTTAACAACAGATATAATTGTTGGTTTTCCGGGTGAGACTGATGAAGAATTTGAAAAGACTTATGAATTTTTAAGTAAAATAAAATTTTATAAAATGCATGTTTTTAAGTATTCACCAAGAGAGGGAACTTTGGCTGCTAAGATGACAAATCAGGTTGATGGAAATGTTAAAGAAGAGAGAAGCCAGAAGTTAATTGAGCTTTCTAACAGAAATGAAAAAGAATATAATGAGAAGTATATTGGCAAAAAGGTCGAGGTTTTGTTTGAGGAAGAGAAAGATGGTTTGTGGTCTGGGTATACTAGGAATTATGTGAGAGTTTTTGTGGAGAGTGGCGAGAATTTGGAAAATAGGATTAAGAGGGCGGAGATAAAAGATGTATATGAGCTTCGGACTTAGAGGGTAAGTTTTCTTGGTGAGATCGTTTCTTTTTTTATTGGGACCGTTTCATTTCGCGAAAAGAAACGGTCCCAATAAAAAAAGAAACGATCTTTTCACAAAAAGAAACGGTCCCAATCCGAAAAAATCCCTTGCAAAAAAATATAAAGTTTGATATATTTAAGAAAAAAACTAGGAGGAACAAAAAATGACACAAGCAGACAAAAATTTCATAGATACATGTAAAGAAATATTAATCAACGGATACTCATCAGAGGGAACAGGAGTAAGAACAAGATGGGAAGATGGAACAGAGGCAAACTATATATCAATAGTAGGAGTAAGCAACAAATATGACCTAGAAAAAGAATTCCCAATGATTACATTAAGAAACAACACAAATACTGTAAAAAGAGCGATAGACGAGATATTATGGATATGGCAAAAAAAATCAAATAAGGTATCAGACCTAAATTCTCATATATGGGACCAATGGGCAGGAGAAGATGGAACAATAGGAAAAGCATATGGATATCAATTAGCAAAAAAATATGAATTTAAGACAAAAGATGGAATGCAAACACTAGACCAAGTTGATTATATGTTATATCTACTAAAGAATGACCCAGCAAGTAGAAGAATAATGACAAATATATTTGATTTTGGAGATTTAAAAGATATGAACTTAGAGCCATGCGCGTTTGGTACACAATGGTTAGTAAAGGGTGGAAAATTACATTTAATACTAAATCAACGTTCGCAAGATATGCTTGCAGCAAATGGTTGGAATACTATGCAATACGCGGCACTTCAATGCATGGTAGCACAGTGTGTTGGGTTAAAACCGGGAACACTTACACATAATATTGGAGATTGCCATATATATGATAGACATGTTCCATTAATAGAAAAATTAATAGAAGCTGAGCCAATGGATGTTACTCCAAAACTTGTAATAAATAATGATACAAAAGATTTCTATGAATTTAAAGTAGAAGATTTTGAAATACAAGGATATGATTATAACAAAGATATCAAATTAGGAAAAATACCGGTTGCGCTATAAAGAGTGCAAATGGTAGATTATACTAAATAGAATGCGAAAAACGGAGGAATAAAAATGCTAAGTATAATAGTTGCAAAATCAATAAATAATGCAATAGGAAAAGATAATAAATTATTATGGAAAATACCAGATGATATGAAAAGATTTAAAGAAATAACAACAGGTCATACAGTCATAATGGGAAGAAAAACATTTGAATCAATAGGAAAGGTTTTACCAAATAGATTAAATATAATTTTAACAAGAGACCCAAGCTACAAAATAGATGAACCAAATGTAAAAATTTTGGGTGGAGTATCAGATTTGGAAGAATATATAAATGATGAAAACGAAAATTTTGTAATAGGTGGAGCTCAAATTTATAGTATTCTTATGCCTAAATGTAGAAAAATATATGTAACACAGATTGATAAAGATTTTGTAGGAGATACATATTTTCCTGCAATTCGTGAAAATGAATGGAAAGAAACGGAAAGAATGGTAGGACCTAAAGACGAAAACGACTTTAAGTATGAGTATATAACTTATGAAAGAAAAGGTAATAAATAATTGAAAATTGAATATAAATAATACTAATTAAAGAGTTGGAAAGGACGGATTTTAGATGGAGATGTTTGAAAATAGTAAACCTATAATTAGTATTATAAAAGGCACAGCTATATCGTTTTTAGCAACAATAATTGCACTTACTGTATTTGCTGTGCTTTTAACATATACGGAATTGTCTGAAAACACTATTAAACCTGTTATAATAACTGTTACAGGAATTAGTATTTTGATAGGAAGCTCGGTTGGGACTAGAAAACTTCGTAAAAATGGATTGCTGACAGGTGGCGCAATTGGTGTTTTATATATTGCGAGTATTTATCTTGTATCAAGTGTAATGAATTCAAATTTTGTATTAAGTTGGATTTCGGTTATTATGATTGGTGTTGGAGTTGTAGGAGGTGTGCTTGGAGGAATTATTGGGGTAAATACAAAGTGATTTTTTTCGCACTGGGACCGCTTTTTTTCGCGAAAAGAAACGGTCCTTTTCAAAAAAACTATTGACATTTTAATAACTATGTTATATAGTATTAAAAACTAGATGGAGGATAAAAATATGAAAAGAACAAAATTAGATGAAAGAGTATTACCAACATACACAAAAGGAGAAGAAATATTTAATATGACATCACATATAGTAGGAGGAGCTTTAGGAATAGTAGCACTAGTACTATGTGTAATATTTGCAGCAAAACATCATAATCCATATGGAGTAGTTGCAAGTTCAATATTTGGAGTAACGATGATTTTGTTATACACAATGTCAAGCATATATCATGGATTAAAGCCAGATACAAAAGCCAAAAAAGTATTTCAAGTATTAGACCATTGTTCAATATTTTTACTTATTGCAGGTTCATATACACCATTTGCACTATGCACACTAAGAGAAATAGATACAGCAACTGGTTGGTGGATTTTTGGAATTATATGGGGAGTGGCAATATTAGGAATAATATTAAATTCTATTGATTTAAAACAATTTAAGGTATTTTCAATGATATGCTATTTGGCGATGGGATGGTGTATTATTGTTAAAATAAAATGGGTAATAGAGGGTCTTGGTTGGACAGGCTTTACTTTATTAGTTGCAGGTGGTGTAATTTATACTATTGGTGCAGTTTTGTATGGTTTAGGTAAGAAGAAAAAGTATATGCATTCTGTTTTTCATTTGTGTATTTTTGCGGGGAGCTTGCTACATTTTCTTTGTATATTATTGTATGTTGTATAAAAATTTCGTATTGGGGACGGTTCTTTTCGCGAAAAGAACCGTCCCCAATACGAAATTTACCACTTTATAAAATTATAATTAACACTATTATTCACAACCAAACTACCATCATAAACAGTAGAACTCTCTGTAGACAAAGGAATATTCAAAATAAAAGGACAAGAATAAACTTCGTCTAAATTATTCGTAATATTAATAACAAAGCTAATTTTACAAGCGATAGAATTCAAAGTGATACCACATCTTTTAAGTAAAGTTCCATCATACGAAATATGTGACATATTATCTGTTAAAGTATAATCAGATTTTAAACCAGAATTTACATAGCAAAGTGTAATAGGATTAGCGCAATTGTTATATAAAATAGGTTTAGAATAATCTATTTCATCTTCAGAAGAAACTTCAAAATCCAAATTATTTTCTATTTTTTTAGATTCATCAAAACTATTATTTGCAAAATCATTAATATTTTTAAAGTACAAGGTAGGCGTTCCAATAGATGGCTTTAAATTAAAAGAAATATTGGATAAGCTTACACTTTTTAAAGTATTTTTTGCGTCATAATTTCCATCATTTGCATTATTATTTAGAAAAATGGCAATATCTGTATATTGATACAAATCTGATATTGTAAAAGATGAATTTGCATTTATTTCAGACTTGGCATTTGCACTACTAAAATAGACGATTTTGTTTACTGAAAAAGGTGATGAAATATCCATATTTAAAACATTTTTCATTGCTTTTGTACTTTTAAAATTTTGCGTAAACAATTTAAATGATAAAAAAATCAAAAAAAATAAAAGCAAAGTAAGCAAAACAAGTATAGCATAAAATATATATTTTTTCTTTGACATTTTTAATCCTCCATTCATTTGTAATATTATATTAAATAATATTATAAAATATTAATAAAGTCAATAAATTTGCTTGCATAAAAGACAAAAACAATATATAATAAAAAGACAGTGATAAGTAGACTTAAAAGAAGAAGGAGGTTTTATTGTAAATGAAAATTCTATTAAAAAATGCAAGAGTCGTAGATTACAAGAATAAGCTAGATGGAAAAATGGATATTTTATTAATAGATGATAAAATATCAAAAATAGCAGACAAAATAGAAGAAAAAGCAGATAAAGAAATAGACTGTACAAATTACATAATAATTCCGGGAATGATAGACATGCACTGTCACCTAAGAGAACCGGGATTTGAATATAAAGAAACAATAGAAACAGGTTCAAAAAGTGCTGTAGCAGGAGGATTTACAACAATATGTCCAATGCCAAACACAAAACCAGTACCAGATAATGTAGAAACATTAAAAATGATTATAGAAAAAGGAAAAGCAGTAAATTTATGTAATGTACTTCCATTTTCATCAATAACAAAAGGTGAAAAAGGTGAAGAACTAGTAGATTTTAAAGCAATGAAAGAAGCGGGAGCAATTGCATTTTCAGATGATGGAATACCAGTTGTTAACTCAAAAGTAATGAGAGAAGGCATGATAAAAGCAAATGAAGTAGGCTCATTTACATCAGCACATTGTGAAGAAAAATCAGTTGCAAAAGGTGCAATAAATGCGGGACCAATTGCTAAAAAGCTAGGAGTAGAAGGAGTTTTACCAGAAGCAGAAGAAATAATGGCAGCCCGTGATGCAATAATTGCTGAAACAAATGATATACACGCACACATTTGCCATATTAGTACAAAAACATCCAAAAATATGATAAGAGATGCTAAAAAAAGAGGAGTAAAAATCACATGTGAAACATGTCCACATTATTTCTCATTAACAGTTGATGAAGTTCTAAAAAAAGGAACAAATGCAAAAATGAACCCACCTTTAAGAGAAGAAAAAGACAGACTAGCTATTATAGAAGGATTAAAAGAAGGAACAATAGATGCCATAATAACAGACCATGCACCACATTCTGAAGAAGAAAAAACAAAAAGTTTGGCAGATGCACCAAATGGAATTATAGGATTTGAAACAGCTTTATCTTGTGAAATTATGAATTTAGTAGACACAGGAGATTTAAACTATGATGATTTAGTTAGGGTAACATCATATAATCCAGCAAAATTATTAGGATTAAATACAAAAGGTGCGATAGAAGAGGGGTTTGATGCAGATTTAACTATATTTGACCCTAATAAGGAATATATTTATACAAAAGATATGATAGTTTCAAAAGCTAAAAATTCACCTTTTATAGATGAGAAGATGAAGGGAAAAGTTATGTACACTATTGTTGGTGGAAGAGTAGTGTATGAAGAAAAATAGTAGAAAGGACGCAAAAAAATGGAACATAAAATAGTACCAATTACAGTATTAACAGGATATTTAGGAGCAGGAAAAACAACACTTCTAAATTATGTATTAAACAACCAAGAAGGCTACAAAGTAGCAGTAATAGTAAACGATATTGGAGAAGTAAATATAGATGAAAAACTAATAAAAGATGGTGGCTTTATTAAAGAAGAAGATAAAGGAAATGTAGTACCACTATCTAACGGATGTATATGTTGTACATTAAAAGAAGATTTAATGAATCAAATAGTAGATATCCTAAAAACAAGAAAATTTGACTATATTTTAATAGAAGCGAGCGGAATATGTGAGCCAATGCCAATTGCACAAACAATTATGGCTTTAGAAGACTCAACTGTACAATATGGTTTGCCAAAACTATGTCGACTAGATAATGTAGTTACAGTTGTAGATGTTTTAAGGTTAGCAACAGAATTTGGATGTGGAGATTACTTAGTAAAAGAGGATATCGAGGAAGAAGATATAGAAAACCTATTAATCCAACAAATAGAATTTTGTAACACAATTATTTTAAACAAAGTTGATGAAATAGAGCCAGAACAATTAAAAAGAGTTAAAGCAATAATAAGAGAACTTCAACCAACTGCAAAAATTATAGAAACAAACTTTGGTAAAGTTGACTTTAAAGAAATTTTAGATACAAAAAGTTTTGACTTTGAAAAAGTTGCAAGTTCAGCAGGTTGGATAAAAGAGCTTGAAAGAGATGATAATGAGGATATGGACGAGCATGAAGAACATAATCATGAGGAACATGACCATGAACACAAAGAGCATGACCACCATGAACATGAAGAAGAACATCATGGACATGCACATCATCATCACCATCATCACGAACATAACGATGAGGGAGAAGCAGAAGAATATGGAATATCAACATTTGTATATACATCAAGAAAACCATTAAGAGAAAATAAATTTGATGAATTTGCTAAAAATTTACCAAGAAATGTTATAAGATGTAAAGGTTTAGTATGGTTTTCAAATGATAATGAAATGTCATATTTATTTGAACAAGCAGGAAAACAACTTTCACTTTCAGAAGCGGGATATTGGCTTGCAACTGCACCAAAAGAAGAATTAGAGCAAATGGTTAAAGCAAATCCTGATATCATGAACGATTGGGATGATGAAGTTGGAGATAGAATTACAAAGCTTGTTTTCATTGGACAGAATATGAATAAAGAAAAGATAAAGAGAGATTTGAAAGAATGTGAATAATTTTTTTCGTGAAAGGAAACGGTCCAAATGAAAAAGAAACGATCATTTTGCGAAAAGAAACGGTCCTTTTGCGAAAAGTATTGAAAATAAAAAAAATTATGTTATAATGTAACAAAAAAACGAAAGGAAGAAAAGAAAAATGGAAGAAATATACATATTTGGACACAAAAATCCAGACACAGACACAATTTTATCAGCTTTAATATTAGAAGCTATCGAAAAAACAATGGGAATATACAAAGTAAAAGCATATAGATTAGGAGAGGTAAATAAAGAAACACAGTATGCCTTAGATTATTTTGGAGTAAAAGCACCAGAGCTATTAGAAGAAATTGAAGAAGATAGACAAGTTATGCTTGTAGACCACAATGAATTTGGTCAAAGTGTAAAAGGAATAGAAAAAGCAAAAATAATAAGAGTAGTTGACCACCACAAAATTGCAAACTTTGAAACAAAAGAGCCACTATTTTATTTAGCAATGCCTGTTGGATGTACAGCAACAATCTTAAGAGATATGTGCAAGGTTAGTGGTATAAAATTAGATAGAGTAACAGCAGGACTAATGTTAAGTGCAATAATATCTGATACATTACTACTAAAATCACCTACAACAACGGAAAAGGATAAAGAAACAGCAGAAGAGCTTGCAAAAATTGCAAATGTGGATTTAAATGCATATGGAATGGATTTATTAAAAGCAGGAACAGACTTAAGTGACTTCACAGCAGAACAATTAATAAATATAGATTCAAAACCATTTGAAACAAAAGGAGTAAAATATCAAGTTGCACAAGTAAATACAGCCTCAATAGAAGATGTAATGAAAGGAAAAGAAAACATTGAAGAAGCAATGGCAAAATTCATGCATGAAAATAAAGAAGAACTATTTGTATTTTTAATAACAGACATAATAGCAAATAATTCACAAGTTATTGCTCTTGGTAAGCAAGATGTAGTAGAAAAAGCATTTGATGTAAAACTTGAAGATAATACAGCATTTTTATCAGGTGTAGTTTCAAGAAAAAAACAGGTTGTACCTAGAATAGATAATTTTATAGGATAAACTTAAGCGGAGGTATTAACATTGGAAGAAGAAAAAATGAGTAGATTAAAAGATGCTATTGAATGGATATTTTGTATTTTAATAGCTTTAGTTATTGCAATTTTGTTTAGGTATTATGTAGGAACTCCAACGATAGTAAAACACCCATCAATGTACCCAACATTAAAAGAAAATCAAAGACTTTGGTTAAATAGATGGGGAAGAACAACAAAAACAATGCCTAAAAGAGGAGAGATTATAACATTTGAAGCTCCATCAAAGACGACTCTTTCTGCCAAAGAAAAAGAAGAAAGTGTTATTGCAAGGTATGAAAATGAACCAAAAGGCATACTTAACAAATTTTCGTATTATGTTCTTGAGATAAACAAAATTAGTTATATAAAAAGAGTAATAGGATTACCTGGTGATCATATTTTAATTGAAAATGGCAATGTTTATATAAATGGAGAGCTTTATAATGAAGATTACTTACAACCTGGTGTTATAACAGACAACGGAAAAGGTTATTGTACAGACTTTGTAGTTCCCGAAAATACAGTATTTGCAATGGGAGATAATAGGTCTCAAAGTACAGACTGTAGAAGCTTTGGATGTATACCATTAGAAAAAATAGAAAGCAAAGTATGGATTAGAATATGGCCATTAAATTTATTTGGAAAAATAGATAAATAGGAGTAAAGACTTGTTTGATAATATTTTAGGAAATGATAAAATAAAAAATGAATTAATAAATTCTGTAAAATTAGGAAAATATTCACATAGTTACCTATTTTTAGGAATATCTGGAATAGGAAAAAAAATGATTGCAAAAGAATTTGCAAAAATGATATTATGTGAGGGAGAAGAAAAATACTGCAACAAATGTAAATCTTGTTTAGAATTTGATTCAAGCAATAATCCTGATTTTACAGAAATCGTGCCAGATGGAAACAATGTAAAAATTGAACAAATAAGAGAAATGCAAAGAAAAATTGTAGAACAGCCTATTATATCAACCAAAAAAGTGTATATAATAGATGATGCAGATTTAATGACAAGAGAGGCTCAAAACTGTTTATTAAAAACACTAGAAGAGCCTCCAGAGTTTGCAAATATTATACTTATAGGTTCAAATGAATCTAGCTTTTTAAGTACAATAAAATCAAGATGTACAATAATAAAATTTAACCCTATTCCAGATGAGATGGTAAAAAAGTATATAAAAGAAAAATATGAACTTGAAGATATTTCAGAAAGTATAATTCTAGCTGCATCTGGAAGCATAGGAAAAGCAGAATTGCTAAAAGACAAGCAGGAACTTTTTGAAAGCATAGATAAAGTGATAAACAACATAGAAACAATGGATTTAATAGATACTTTAAAAAATGCAGATATAATTTACAAATCACAAGAAGACAAACAAGATATATTAGAATATATAAATATTATTCTATTTAAAAAAGCAAAGCAAAATCAAAAATATTTAAATTGTATAAATATTGTAGAAGATACCAAAAAAAGATTAAGAGCAAACAGCAACTACAATATGACAATTGATAATATGATTATGACAATATGGGAGGAAATACATTGAAAAACATAGTTGGAATAAGATTT
>CAKPNI010000016.1 GCA_934168355.1 uncultured Clostridia bacterium | reverse complement strand
TTATTTATGTTTACGATTTTAGGTGGTGGAGTTGGTACTATTGCTGGAATGTATGTTTTTCACCATAAGACTAAGAAAATGAAATTTAAGGTTGGAATGCCTTTGATTTTGATTTTGGAGATATTAATTTTTGTTTATTTTAAATATGTGATGTAGTGAATTTTGTGAGTAAATCAAATTTATTCATTGACAAATAGTTATAAATGTTTTATAGTAAATCTTGCCTTTCTCTTAAGGGTAGAAAGGAGGTTAGTCTTTAATGAAAGATTTGCTAGAATTGCTAAAGCTTATATTGATTTACTACATAGTAAAACATTTAAGTAAATAGCATAAAAAAGACCAGATAAAAGTGCGTTAATTATCTGGTCTTTTTTGTTAATCTTTAATTACTTGATTTGCTTTGCTAGCTAAAACTATAATAGCACATATTTTATTGTATGTCAAATTTTTAATTTTATGAATTTTTAGTAAAGTAATGAAAAGTAGGCAATTTGCAGGAAAATATTTAAAAATACTTTTCAAAATCAAATAAATATGATAAAACGACGCTACATATAAGTATATGTAGTAAAACTAATGATATTTATAATTAAATAAAAGTGAGAATTGTATAATAAGTTCCAGAAAATAAAAAATATTTTGGAGGAGTAATAGCTAGTATACAATATGATTTTTGGAAAACAGTAGTAGAATTTGAAAAATTCAGTTATCCACTTGGAACGGAATTTATAGAATACTCTTTGCAAGATAACCCTGAGGATAGATTTTTTTACGGGGGGAAAATTATAGCTATGTTTCTTCGGATTTATTTCTAGCGTTAAATAATACAACGTATACATAAAATCAACAGGAAGATGGAAGAAATTAATAAACATTTTATCAACAATGAATTGTGAATAACTTACACATTAAAAATATACATTTTAAAGTTATTCACAGAGTTATCCACATTATCCACATTTGTTGTGGATAAGAAGATTACATAAATGACTAAACATAATGTAATAAAATAGACATAATTGTAATAATTTTGAAACAAAAGGAGGTTATTTAGCAAATACTGAAATAATAGTCTACATTATTTGATAATATAACTATTTAATCGACAAAAATATACTTTTAACGATAAAATAGTTTTAAACATATAATATTATAAAAAGTATTATATGGAGGAAAAGATGTTAGAAGAAATAAAGTACAAACTAAAAAGAAAATTATTTAGACATATGGAAGCCTATGATATAACTTTAGAGGAGCTTATGGAAAAACAAATGAATGGTGCAGAAATTATTGATGTTAGGAACGAAAGAGAATATAGTGAAAGCCATATTTTAGGAAGCATAAATATTCCAGAATATCAGATAAATGAAAGCTTTGAAAGAATTGTACCTAATAAAAATAAAGAAATTGTTGTATATTGTTCAAGTGGTTTTAGGAGTACAAGTGCTTATAGGAGGCTTAGATGTTTGGGTTATAGGAATGTTTGGAATTTGTATGGGGGATTGGAGAATTACTAGTTAGAATTTTAAAAGTAGTAAATAAAATATGGGTGCTAAAAATAGCTCCCATATTTTTATAGTGTTTTTATAATATTTATATTTGGTTTCTTACATGTATTTATTAAATTTATTGCACTACGATAATGACTACAGAATTCTAATTTTCTAAAGTTCATTGCAATTTTGATAGCAAGATATTATTTTAAAATAAAAAATAGAATAATACTTATTAGTATTTGTATAATTACAACTTTTTTACTTATTTTGTATATCTTTTCAATTTTGTTTCTTCTTTTTTCGGCGTCCCAATATTGTCCAAAATGAACTTCAAAAGCAGTAATGTATTCATCTACATCATCTTTATATTTTGTTCTTTTTTCACTATAATCATATCCTGCATACTTTTGCCTTGGAATAATAGGTTGATAAATACTTGATATATACCATCTTGATAATAGATTTCCGAAGAAGAATGCTACCAACCATTGAACAATTATAATTACAAATTTGTTATTAAGATATTTTAATATATGTATAGGAATGTTATTCATATTAATCTTTAGAATTATATAAAATATATATGAGAATATAATTCCAACAGCCATACAAAAACTTAATATTCTTAGAAATCTTCCTTTTATTGTTGGATTCCATCGTGTTTCACCATCTTCCAGTATGTTTAGTATCTCCCTATAAATCCTATGTGCTTCAGCCTCTTGATTTTTTGTAGTAACATCTATACTAGCTGTAGTTTCAGAAAAATGTATCCATACATATATAAAGTTTGAAGTGTAGTTTGTTGCTTTTTTCTATTATCAATTTCAAATTTTTTCTCATATTCTTCTTTACAATCTTCTAGATAATCTGCAACCTTCCTTATTGTGTCTAATGTTATTTGTTTATTTTCTATTTTGTTATTCATAAAAATCCTCATTTCATGTGTATATATTTTTTTCTAGATTAATCATCCTTATTGTTATTTCGAAATTCATTTACTTTATCTATCCAATGAGCAAACTGTTTATTTTCATTACATATTTGAATTAGCTTTTCGAAAAATTCATTTGAAGTTTGTTTTTCATTAATAAAAAAGTTTATTCTTCCAAGTTCAAAATAATTTTTTATTTTTATTTCAATATCTTTAAGTTCTTCTAGTTTTGCCACTTCTTCCCTATAATAAATGGCCTTTTTAAACAATTCCACATATTTATCTTTTCTTTTTAGTGTTTTGGATTCATAAGCTTTATAATATTCAATAGCCATATTACAATAGTTTACTGCTATTCTTAGGTAATAATCCCACATTTTTTCTGGATCTTCTTGGGCTAATAAAGTATTTAACTCTATTGCCTTATATTCATACTGATCTGATTCATCATTTATGGTTCCTTTTTTATCCCAAATACAACATGCACATATATTGTACATAGAACTTAAATATCTTTTTACTTTAATCTGATCATATTCTTTTATATACTGCTCTAAGAATTCAATATATCTTTTACTGTATAATTCTTCTTCTTCATAGTTGTGGTCATATTCTAATTCTTTGATTAGTTCATCATATAATGACTTTATATACCCTAACTTTTCATTTGGTACATCTGTTTCTTCAAAAATAACTTCAAACTTATAATCTTCAATTAAATCTATTTGTTTTATTAGATTTTTACTATAATTCATAATTATAGTATCCCAATCTTCATTGTAACATTCATATAATTCATCTTCTTTGTAGTCTACCCATGATGCATTATTATGTATATATGAATACATTTTATAAAAAATCATAAACAGATAATTATACTTGTTAGGTTGTTTTTCTAATATTTTTTCATTTTCTTTTATAAATTGTCCAATGACATATGAATTTATATCATTGAGTTCTTTTGCCCATTTGGTAACTGCTTCTTCTGAATCCAGAAAATTCCAATTTAATGCTCTATTATTAAGTTGCCACATAGACATTTTTACAAAGGAGTTTAATAATACATATCTAAAGTTTATATTAGATACATTTTGATAGCTATTTTTTATAGGGTGTTCATCTGGAAATTGTGCTATTAAATCATCACATTCTTCTTTTTCAATAATGTTATAAAATTCACGTATTATAAATTCAATATTTTCTTTTTGAGTTGATAGTCCATAATAAATCATTGTTTCTATCATTTTTTTCGTACTTTTTTCTATTGTTTTTTTATAATACTCAATATAAGGAATTTCACATGGCCATTCTCCAAAAAAATTAATATATTTTTCATAATTTTCTTTTGGTGTCAACTTTACAATATCAATTATTTCCTCATCTATAATCTTTTCTTGTTTTATTTTTACCCCAAATATATATGTTGAACCATAATGATCCATCTGCACAATATCCTTCAATTGAATATTATTTTTTTTTAACACTTCATTAACAAAGTCATTAAGCTCATTCATTTCTTTTATAGCAATATCTAACCCTTCTTCAGATAAGCTCATATTTTCATTCCTCCTCATAAAATTAATATATTCATTTTGTTACATACCAATTTAAAAAAGGTTTTCCACTTGTCTACTATATTTCTTTATATCCATTTTATATTTTAAACTTTTAGTATTTTTTTGTCAATAATTTGAAAAATAACTAGAAAAATGGTATAATATAAGCATATTATGCATATTGGCATAGGCAACAGAAAAATTAATTTTTAAGGACAATTGTCCAGAAAGGAAAAAATGATGAGATATTTCGAAGTAGTAGAAAACAATTTTCGTGGATTGATTAATGCTATTGTGAGTGATATCAGTGAGAAACAGAATGTTGTTTTTCTTGCTGAATATGCCACAGGTGAAAAGATAGATTCTTCATCTGTAACTCGTGTTTCTCACAATGAAGTGGGAGATCATGTTATCCGGACATATGCTATGAGGCGTATGGACGGAGCTACATTTGTTATTACCATTGAATGTAGTCCTAATCATTGGGGAATTCAGAGTGGAGTGGTAGACGCTTCTACTTCCAATGAAAGTGTTTGGGGAGATGCTGAAAATTTTATTTAAGGACATCATATCTCCATCACAAGAACTCGTGTTTTTTCACGAGTTCTTGTGATTTTTAGTTTTTTAGTTAGAATTTAAAGTATATTTTTATTTCAAAAATCAAAATACCCCTAGAAAAATCAACAAAAATATGATAAAATACCCAATAATAAAAAGAGGGAAAAAAATGAAAAGATATACAAAAAACCAAATAAAAGAATTATCAGAGATTCTAAAAAATGACGGAGTAATAAGTGTGCCAACAGACACAGTATTCGGAATATGTGGAAGCATAAAATCGAAAAAAGCACAAGAAAAATTAAAATCAATAAAGAAAAGACCAGCTAGCAAACCATTCCCAATAATGTGTGCAGATATAGAGCAAATAAAAAGCATAGCAATACTAGACAATAAATCAGAAAAAATAATAAGAGAATTTATGCCAGGACCAATAACAATTGTATTAAGAAAAAATTCACAGTTACCTGAATACATAAATAATGGAAAAGAAACAATTGCTATAAGAATGGCAACATCAAACGAACTAAAAGAATTAATAAAAATCTTAGGATGCCCTGTATTTATGACAAGTGCAAACAAAAGTGGAGAAGAAGTTTGCAAAACTTTAGAGGATATAGAAAAGAAATGTCCAGACTTAGATGGAATGTTAGAAGGAACTGTATCATTTGGACAAGCAAGTACAATAGTTGATTGTATATCCAATGAAATAAAAATATTAAGAGAAGGGCCAATTTCAGAAAATGAAATTATAAAAGCCTTAAATAAAACATAAAAGGAGAAAAATATTTATGCAAGAAAAAAATCAATACCAAAAATATATAAGAAACTTTAGTATAGTAGCACATATAGACCACGGAAAATCAACACTAGCAGATAGACTAATTGAGCTTACAGGTGCTTTGTCTAAAAGAGAAATGGAAGACCAAATCTTAGACAATATGGAAATAGAAAGAGAAAGAGGAATAACCATAAAAGCCCAATCTGTAAGAATGAAATACAAGGCAAAAGATGGCCAAGAATATACATTCAATCTAATAGATACACCAGGACACGTAGACTTTAACTACGAGGTATCAAGAAGTTTAGCAGCATGTGATGGAGCAATACTAATTGTAGACAGCACACAAGGGGTAGAAGCCCAAACACTTGCAAATGTATATCTTGCAATAGACAATAACCTAGAAATTTTGCCAGTAATAAACAAAATAGATTTACCTAGTAGCAGACCTGAAGAAACACAAAAAGAAATAGAAGATATAATAGGAATACCAGCAGAAGGATGTCCTTGCATATCAGCAAAAACAGGTTTAAATGTAGAGCAAGTTTTAGAAAAAATTGTAACAGACTTGCCTGCTCCCAAAGGAGATGAAGAAGCAAAAACAAAGTGCCTAATATTTGACTCATATTATGATAACTACAAAGGCGCAGTAGCTTATGTAAGAGTAATGGATGGAACTGTAAAAGTAGGAAACGAAATAAGATTAATGCAAGCAAATAAAGTATTTACGGTGACAGAACTTGGATATTTTGCTCCGGGCTCATATATGCCGGGAAATGCACTTAAAGCGGGAGAAGTTGGATATATTGCAGCAAGTATAAAAAGTCTATCTGAAATACATGTTGGAGATACAATTACATTAAATCAAAATCCAGCAGATGAACCATTAAAAGGATATAAAAAGGTTCAACCAATGGTATATTGCGGAATTTATCCAATAGATGGAAGTCAGTTCGAGGCATTAAAATTAGCATTAGAAAAACTAAAATTAAATGATGCGGCACTAGAATTTGAACAAGAAACATCAGTAGCATTAGGTTATGGCTTTAGATGTGGATTTTTGGGATTACTTCACTTAGAAATAATAGAAGAAAGACTAGATAGGGAATTTGACTTAGGATTAATTACAACTGCACCATCTGTTATATATAAAGTTCATAAAACAAATGGAGAAGTGTTAGATATTTATAATCCGGGAGATTTACCACCACAAGGAGAAATATCATTTATAGAAGAACCAATTGTAAGAGCCAAAATTTTAACACCAAAAGATTATGTTGGTGGAATAATGGAAATGTGCCAAAACAGACGTGGAAATTATATTGATATGAAATATCTAGATGAAACAAGAGTAGAATTAATTTATGATATGCCTTTAAATGAAATAATTTATGACTTTTTTGATAATTTAAAATCAAAAACAAAAGGCTATGCATCATTTGACTATGAGTTTAAGGAATACAAAGAAGCAAAACTTGTTAAATTAGATATACACGTAAATGGGGAAGCTGTTGATGCTTTATCATTTATAGTTCACAAAGATATGGCATATTCAAGAGGAAGAAAAATGGTAGAAAAATTAAAAACAGTCATACCAAGACACTTATTTACAATTCCACTTCAAGCAGTTGTTGGAGGTAGCATAATTGCAAGAGAAACAATATCTGCATTAAGAAAAGACGTACTTGCAAAATGTTATGGTGGAGATATTACAAGAAAGAAAAAATTGCTTGAAAAACAAAAAAAAGGTAAAGCAAGAATGAGACAAATTGGAAAAGTTGAAATGCCACAAGAGGCGTTTTTATCAGTATTAAAATTAGATGATGAGGAGAAAAAATGAAACTAAATATAGTAATGGTAGAACCAGAAATACCACAAAATACAGGAAATATAGCAAGAACATGTGCAATAACAGGAGCAAAACTACATCTTGTACATCCATTAGGATTTAAATTAGATGAAAAATCATTAAAAAGAGCAGGACTAGATTATTGGGATAAACTAGATATCGAAGAACATAATTCACTTGAAGAATTTTTAGAAAAATATAAACCAGAGGAAAATAATATGTTTTTTGCAACAACAAAAGGTAAAACTAAATACACAGATATTAATTATTCTAATATGGATGAAGTATTTGTTTTATATGGCAAAGAAACAAAAGGCTTGCCAGAATGGTTATTAGAAAAATATTTAAATACTAAAACAATAAGAATACCAATGCTTCCAACACTTAGGTCATTAAACCTATCAAATTCGGTTGCAATTATTACATATGAAATTTTAAGACAAAAGAATTTTGAAGATTTACAAGAAGTAAGTAATTATTTTGATAAATCCCCATTTGGGGACGGTTCTTAAATGGGGAGGAACGAAACATGCAACAAATAACTAGCAAAGAAAACAAGTTAATCAAACACATAATCAAACTCAAAGAAAAAAAATACCGAAAAGAATACAACGAATACATAATAGAGGGTGCAAAAATAGTACAAGAAGCAATTCAAGAAAAAGTAAAAATAAAACAAATAATAATAAGTGAAAATGCAATAAATACAGACCTAATACTAAATCACTTAAAAGAAGAACTACAAAAAATAAACTACATAAAAGTGCCAAGCAACATATTTAAACTAATATCAGAAGTAGAAAAACCACAAGGAGTCCTTGCAATAATAGAAAAAGAAAAGCAAGAGGAAAATATTGACGTAAATCAAGACATAATTCTTGCGCTTGATGACTTGCAAGACCCAGGAAATTTAGGAACAATAATAAGAACAGCTGATAGTGTAGGGCTAAAACAAATTCTAATATCAAAAGGAACAACTGAAGCCTATAACCCAAAAGTAATTCGCTCAACAATGGGAGCAATATTTAGGGTGAAAATAATAGAGTGTGAAAATCTAAAAGAAACACTAAAAAAATTGCAAAAAAATAATTTCAAAATAATGGTAACAGATTTAAATACAGACAAGTCAATTTATGATATAAAATTACAAAAAAAAGTTATAATAATAGGAAATGAAGCAAATGGAGTATCAGAAGAAATAAAGAATATAGCAGACACAAGAGCAATAATTCCCATGTTTGGAAAAACAGAAAGCTTAAATGCATCAATTGCAACAGGTGTAATTTTATATGAATATGTAAGACAAAAATTACAAGAAAAATAACCAAGGAAAGTGAGAATATACAATGGAAAAAGATAATAGAAATGCCTATTCAGAAGTAATAGAAATATTAAAATTTTTAGATGATGAAAAAAAGCTAGAAGCCTTGCCAATAGAAATGTTGGAGGTTTTAAAATCAAAAGCAAATCCGGAATATAAACCTCAAATTTCAAAAGACATACCACTAGAAGAGCAAAATTTACAACCAGAAACAATGCAAATTTTAGCATGGATTGCAACAAAATATTGGGCTGAAGATTTGGAAAATGTAGAAGAAAAACAAGATGCTGAAGTAGCAAAAAATAGCCAAGAAAATATAGTAGAAAATAATTCAGAAGTTTCTGAAAAAACATCGATTAATGAAGAATTAGAAAAAGACATAGAAGAACAAAATAAATTACCAATATTGCATAATGGTTTAAAATGGTATGAAAAAATAAAAGAAAAAATAATAGAATTCTTTGAAAAAATTTTTAGAAGAAAGAAAAAGAAAGGAAATACTTTATGAAACCTACAAATAAGAAAAAAAGGCTAGAAATAAGGCATATGATATATATATTAATTTTGATTGTTTGTGTGATTGCTATTGGTACTGCTATTTATATGCAGTTCTTCAAAGATGAAAAAATTGGACTTATTATTGGAGTAAATAAAGAAGAAGATACAGATATAAAACAGCAAAAAGAAAATTTTCTTAATATATTTGATAATAGCATAAATATAGTGTCTAATTATAATGGCAATATAAATAAAATAAGAAAAGAAGATGATGTAATACTTGTTGCATATAATGTACAAGAACAAAATGATAAATATACAGTCGATTTAAAAATACCATATTTCAATATTAATTCGATTAATGCAAAAAAATTTAACCAGGAAATCAAAGCAACATTTAAAGATAAATCTGAAAGTATAATATCATCAAACAGTAGTAAAAATCGAGTATTTAATGTAAAATATAAGGCATTTGAAAACAATAATATATTATCATTAATCATTTTATCTGAATTAAAAGAGGGCAATAGTAATGAAAGAATTATTATTCAAACATATAATTACAATTTACAAACAAATGAGATTGTTAGTATAAATGATATTTTGAAACAGAAAAATATTGAGATATTTGATGCAAATAAAAAGATAAAAAATGAAATTAATAGCTCACAAGAACAAAACATAAAGTTATCAGAATTAGGATATAATGTAACAGTTAGAGATACAAACAAAGATGAATTTAAAATTGAAAATGCAACAGAATATTTTTTGGGAGAAAATGGATATTTATATGTTGTTTATCCATATGGAAATAATGAATTTACAAGCGAATTAGATGTAGTAATATTTAAATAAAAAACAGGGAAGTTGGTAAACTTCTCTGTTTTTTTGAAAATAAAAGGGGATGTCTTTTTGTATAAGTTAATCGCGTTAGTCAATTAACTTGTATATAATATACAATATATTTTTGTCCATTCTGTGAAAAAAATGTGAATTAATTAGAATTTTGTTCACCTAATGTTAAATCAATTTCTTTTTCTTGTCCATCACGATTAATTTTTAATTTTACAGTATCACCTATAGAGTGAGTATTTTTAATTTCATTTAATTCACTCATAGTAGAAATAGATTTATCATCAATACCAACAATTACGTCACCTGTTTTTAGTCCTGCTTTTTCGGCTGCAGAATATTCATCAACAGAAACAACATAGACACCTTTTACTAAGTTGTATCTTTTTGCTGTATCATCATCTAAATCTCTACCAGAGATACCAATATAAGGTCTTTTAACTTTTTGATTTGTTTTTAATTGGTCAATAATATCTGTTGTAGAATTAATTGGAATTGCAAAACCAATTCCCTCAACACCAGTACTTGCAACTTTTAAAGTATTTATACCTATAACTTGACCTTGGCTGTTAACTAAAGCTCCACCACTGTTTCCAGAGTTGATAGCGGCATCTGTTTGGATACAAGTATAAGTTGTAGTTCCATCACTATCTTGAACTTTTCTGTTTAGGGCACTTACAACACCACATGTAATTGAAGTTCCTAAGTCTAATGGATTTCCAACTGCCATTGCAAATTCTCCTACTTTTACACTGTCAGAATCTGCAAATTCAGCTGCAGTTAAACCTGTTTTATCAATTTTTAAAACTGCTAGATCTGTTTGTGAATCTTTTCCAATTATTTTAGCATCATATTGTGTGTCATCTCCATATAAAGAGACTTTTACAGAAGTTGCTTCAGATATATCATAATATGTTGATTCAGATGAAGAGTCTACAACATGGTTATTTGTAACAATATATCCATCATCACTTATAATTATTCCTGAACCAGATGCAGTTGCTTCTGATGTTGTTGAGTTACCTCTTCCTTGACCAAACATACTATAAAGTGGAGAAGAACTTGTTACATTGTAAGTAATCGAAATACCTACAATTGATGGTAAAATTTTATTTGCAGCATAAACTGCTGTATCTGAATATTTTGAAAGTGAAACCAAATCGGTATTTACAGTTCCAGTATTTGTGCTTGTAGAAGTATTACTTGATGTAGAAACTGAAGAACCTGTTCCAGAAAAGATTTTTTGTTTTATACTTGGAACACCAAAACATGTACCTAAAACTAAACTACATCCTAAAACACCACTTATAAAAGGTATGGCAACATTCTTTCCAAAAGAATTATTGTTATTTGGATGTGTAATTACATTTTTAAATTCATTATCATTCATGATAATAACCTCCCGTTTTTTCTATTATTATAATTTAATTCTTAATTATAATACAATATATTTGTGAAAATTTTGTGAAAAATAATGCACAAATTTGTGATTTATTATGAAAATAAAAATCCACAAAAGTCGAAATTTGTCGAATTTTGCGATGAAAAGTTTTGAAAAATTTCGATAAAAATGTTGACAAAAATGAAGTATGGATTTATACTCTAAATTGTTAATTATATAATTTCAATTTGCAATATTAAATGGATGCATACATTAGAAAAATATTGCATTTCAAAAGAGTTATAACTCTCAAAAATTTTTATTCAAATTTTGTAAAAATAAAAATCCAAAACAAAAAATGAAATAGGAGGTAGGTAATCGAAATAAGTATTTTGTGAATATGAGTTGAAATTAATATACAATAGATGAAATAAATTAAAAACTATAAAACGTACTAAAAGGAGGACCATATAGATAATACATCATATAACTTTACAAAAATTTTTTTAGAGATATTGCAAAATAATGACAAACAAAAAATAATAACAAACATATTAAATAAAACATTAGGATTAGACTTAGAACAAGTAAAATTTAAAAATATAGAAAAATATACAGGAATATCAGAATACGATTTTTACCTGATTAATTTAATTGGAATAACCAAAAAAGGTAAAGAAAAAGAAATTTTTATAAAAAGTATAAAAAAAGGAAAAATAAAAGAATCATTATTTTGTATTTGTGATTTAACATATGAAAAATATTATGAAGAAAAATCAAAAAAGCTTAAGAAAATATCAATTATAGAAACAAATGAAAATCTAAAAAACATAAGCAAAGTTTCTGTAAAGTTATTTGAAGATAACTTGAACTTCGAAAGAGCAAATATAGAAATTTACTTCATAGAAATGTCTGAATTTTTAAAAAATATCAAGGAAAGGATTGAAAATATTGAAATAAGCCCAAAAGACATAATAATAATTGGAGTAGAAACAGGTGCTTGATTTATTGTGAAAAATCTATTATAATAAATAGGAAAAAGCAATAAAGGAGTGATAATTATGAAATATATATATGAGCCACAAGGTGTATGTTCTATGCAAATGATATTTGATATAGAAGGTAACATTATAAAAGATTTACAAATTATTGGAGGATGTCCGGGAAACACAGTAGGGGTATCAGCATTAGTAAAAGGAAAAAAAGTCGATGAAATAATCGAGCTTTTAAAGGGGATACCATGTGGAATGAAAGGAACATCATGTCCAGACCAAATAGCAATAGCTTTGCAGAAATATAAAGAAAAATATGGAATATAGTTTGTATAAAAATAAAAAGGTGGCAATATAATGCCATCTTTTTATTTTTGGTCAGGTTCAATACCCATTTGAGGTAAAACCTCTGAAAGAATTTTAGAAACAACAGGAGCAGCTGTTTGTCCACCTTGGTGGCTATGGCCTTGTGGGTCGTAAAGAGTAACTAAAATTGCAACCTGTGTGTTTTCTATTGGAGAAATTGCTGCAAAAGAAGTTGTATAACCAGAATTTGTATCTCCTACTACTGGTTCAGATGTACCAGATTTCCCACCAATAGAATATCCTTGAACTTGAGCATTTTTTCCGGTTCCGTCTGTTACAACAGATTTCATCATAGATTTTATTTGGTTTGCAGTTTGAGTAGATAAAACTTGTCTAATTTTTGTTGTGTCAAAATTTGTAACCTCTCCTGTATCTGTATTTGTCATAGATTTAACAATTTTTGGTTGAAGAAGAGTCCCATCATTTGCAATAGCTGAAATTGCAGTTATCATTTGAAGTGGTGTGATAGTAAATCTTTGTCCAAATGACATTGTTGCAAGTTCAACAGCTCCAACTTTATCTAAGTCATGAAATCTACTTGAAGACTCACCAGGTAAACCTGAATTTGTTTTATCAAAAAGACCAAAAGCCTTGTAATATTTATATAAAGTATTTGCACCAATTCTTTTACCAAGTTGAATAAAAGATGGGTTGCAAGAATGCATTAAAGCTTCTCTTAGAGATTGACCATTGTGTTTACTATAATATGGTGCTTGGTAGTACCAACATTGAATTGGTTTGTCAGCAACCTGCTCTACACCATTACAGAAAAAATCATTTGCAATATCAGTTTGGGTGATGTTTTCTTCAAGGGCAACAGCAGCTGTAATTAACTTAAATACAGAACCCGGTTCATATGTTTCAAAAACAGAACGAACATGCCACATATTATAAATCCTAGAATTTTTTTCTTCGTTTGATAAAGAATTCCAGTTGTCTGCATAATATGATGTAGGTGTAAATGGGCTATTTAAATCATAATTTGGATATGATGCCATTGCTAAAATATTGCCTGTTTTTGGGTCCATAATGATACAATTTCCACCTTTTGCACATTCATTTTCTTCTACAGCTTCTTTTAAATATTTTTCAACAATAGATTGAATATTAATGTCTATTGTAAGAGTAAGGTTATACCCATTTTCTGCTGGTATAAAAGACTCTTGTGAATTTGGAATTTCACTTTGAGAAGCATCTGTAGACATTACAATTTCGCCAGAAGTTCCTTTCAGTATAGAATCATAAGAAAATTCAATGCCAGATAAACCTTGATTATCTGTACCACAAGCTCCTATAACCTGAGAAGCTAAAGTAGAATAAGGATAATATCTTTTAGAATCTTCATCGATATTTACACCACTAGATACTTTGTTTTCAGTTAACCATTCTTTAAGTGTATTTACTTTTTCTTCTTCTTCTTTTTGTGCAATTGTTACAGAAGCTGTAGCATTATTTAGTTTTTCTAATGTTTCATCATAATTAATGTCAAAAATTTCGGCTAATTTTTGGCAAAGAGCTTTTTTTAATTCACCATCATCTGAATATTTTTTACTTTTTAATTTAGTAGGATTTACAGATACTGTATCAACTGTTTCACTTATTGCAAGAGAAGCACCTGTAGAATCATATATATTACCTCTTTTACTACTTATTGTTTCACTTGTCGTTTGTTGCTTACTAGCTAAAGTTGACAGACGAGAACCATCTATTAGTTGTAAATAAAATAGCCTAATGATAAGTAGTATAAGAAGCACAACAGCTGTTATCATTGAAACTTTAAGCTTTTTAGAAGAAACCACATTTTCTATATTAAGGTTACTTTTTAGTTTTGCAATTTTATCATCTGTTTTAGATTTTATAATTTTATTTTTTACTTTTTTAGCAAGTTTTTTATTTTTCTTGTTCATATAATCACCATTCTTTTTACTTAAAATGTTAAATTTTCACAATTATTTTATAGTAAAAAACAATAAAAATCAATAAATTTATAAAAAAAGGAGGAGAAATATTGTTATCAAAAATTAAAAGTATGTCATTAGAAGGACTTACGGGGTATTTAGTAGAAATTCAGTCAGATGTATCTGGTGGACTTCCAAGTTTTGAGATTGTAGGGCTTCCTGATGTAAGAGTAAAAGAAGCAAAAGAAAGAGTAAGAACTGCAATTAAAAATTCAGGAATAGAATTTCCAAGCAGAAAAATCATCGTAAATTTAGCTCCAGCAGACATAAGAAAAGAGGGAACATTTTTCGATTTACCAATTGCAATAGGAATTTTAATAGCACTTGGAGAAATATCAAAAATAAAAATAAAAAATTTTGAAAGTACTATATTTTTAGGAGAACTTTCGTTAGATGGAAATATAAATAGAGTAAATGGAGTATTACCAATGTGTATAGAAGCAAGAGAACTTGGAATAAAAAGAGTTATTCTTCCAAAAGAAAATGCAATTGAAGCATCTATTATAAAAGGCTTAGATATTGTACCTGTAGAAAATTTGTTAGATGTAATTGACTATGTTACTGGAAATTTAGAAATTTCAAATTATGTATCAAATAAAACACATAATTTTGAAAATCTATCAAATTATGAATTTGATTTTTCAGATGTGAAAGGTCAGGAAAATGCAAAAAGAGCTCTAGAAATAGCAGCAACTCGGTTCTCACAACTGTTTACTTTGTCGGAGCACCTGGGTCTGGTAAAAGTTTATTATCAGAAAGAATTGTAACAATTTTACCAGATTTAACATTTGAAGAAGCTTTAGAAATAACTAAAATTCATAGCATTACAGGAGAAATTGGAGATAAAACAGGTTTAATTACCAAAAGACCATTTAGAATGCCACATCATACAAGTTCTCCAATTGCAATAATAGGAGGAGGGAGAAATCCGAAACCTCGGAGAGATAAGTTTGGCTCATTTTGGAGTACTATTTTTAGATGAATTACCAGAATTTAAAAAAAGTACATTGGAGGTTTTAAGAGGTCCTTTGGAAAATAAGTATGTAACAATAAGTAGAGCAAATATGGCAGTTACATATCCTGCAAATTTTATGCTGATTGCAAGTATGAACCCATGTCCTTGTGGATATTATGGAACAGATGATAATAAATGCCACTGTTCAGAAAGTGCTATTTCAAATTACATGGGAAAATTAAGTGGTCCATTATTAGATAGAATTGATTTACATATTGAAGTAAAACCTGTTGAATATGAAAAAATAAGTTCAGATGAAAAAGGAGAAACATCAAAAGAAATTAAGAAAAGAGTAAATAGAGCAAGAAAAATTCAGTTAGAAAGATATAAAGACTTAGATATATATTCAAATGGCGAATTAACACCAAAATTAATAGAAAAATATTGTAAAATTGATGATAGTTCAAAAGAGCTTTTAAGAAAAGCATTTGAAAGACTAGGGTTAAGTGGAAGAGCATATGGTAGAATTTTAAAGGTAGCAAGAACAATTGCAGATTTAGCAGGAGAAGAACAAATTCAAAAAAATCATATAGCAGAAGCAATACAATATAGGAGTTTAGATAGAAAATATTGGAGGAGAAGTTGATGTTAATAGATTTAAAAAGTGAATTCTATCCAAAGATTTTAAGAGGAATAAAAAACAGACCGAAAAAATTATATGCAAATGGAAATATAGAAATATTAAATTCAAATTGTATATCAATAGTTGGTTCAAGACAAAACACAAAATATGGGGAAAAATGGTGCAAGAAATTTGTACAAGAATTTATAAAATATGATGTAACTATAGTAAGTGGAATGGCACTTGGAATAGATAAAATAGCACATGAAACAGCATTAAAGTATTGCGGAAAAACAATTGCCGTTTTGCCATCAGGTTTAGAAAACATATTTCCAGAAGAAAATTTAAGATTATATGATGAAATAATCTTAAATGGAGGGTGTGTAATTTCAGAATATGAGCCAAATGTTAAAGCAAGTTCAGCAAGATTTTTAGAAAGAAACAGAATAGTAAGTGGATTATCTATTGCAACACTTGTTGTGGAGGCTGCATATAGAAGTGGGACAAGTGTTACAGCAAAAATTGCAAATAAACAAGAAAGAGACGTTTTTTGTATACCGGGAAGTTTAGATAATCCCAAAAGTGTAGGAACAAATAAATTATTAAAAGAATTTGCCAAAATTGCAACAGAACCAAAAGATATCATTAGTAATTACAATTTTTTGCATAAAACACAAAGTAAGCAAAATATATTTGTAGAAGAACAAGTTCAAGAAGAATATAGGGAAATATATAAATTAATAACAAAAGAACCAATAAATATAAATGAAATTGCCCGAAAAAGTTCTTTGGATTTAAGTGAAATATCAGTAAAACTCATAATGCTAGAACTAGATGGAAAAATAGTGAAATTACCGGGAAATATGTATATTAGAGGTGATTTAAATTAATAAAAAAGACTTAGGAAATATAGGAGAGGAAATAAGTTCAAATTACCTAGAAAAATGTGGCTATGAAATAATAGAAAGAAATTATAGATGTAGGCAAGGAGAAATAGATATTATTGCAAAAGACAAAAATGAGATAGTATTTATTGAAGTAAAAACAAGAAGTAACCTATGTTTTGGAAAACCACGAGAAGCAGTTGATGGGTATAAACAAAATCACATATATAAAACTGCAAAATATTATTTGTATAAAAATCATTTAGAAGAAAATTATGTTAGATTTGATGTTATAGAAATTTACCTAAAAAAAGACAAATATAAATTAAGTCATATAAAAAATGTTGACATAAATTATTGATTTAATAGCAAAAATATAGTAAAATATCTAGCAGAGGTAAGAAAATGAGTGTATTAGAAGAAACAAAGTATTTAATGAAAAAATATAAAATAAAAGCAAATAAAAGTCTCGGACAAAATTTTTTAATAGATGATGCTGCAATAGAAGATATTGTAGGTGGTGCAAATATTGGAAAAGATGACTTAGTAATTGAAATAGGTCCTGGCCTTGGAAGCATGACAGCACTTTTGGTAGAACGTGCCAAAAAGGTTATATGTGTAGAGCTTGATAAAAAAATGATAAAAATCTTAAATGACAGATTTATTGCATATGACAATATAGAGCTAATAAATGAAGATGTACTTAAACTAGATTTGAATAGTTTAATAAAAGAGGAAAAAGAGAAAAATCAAATAAAAGATGTAAAAATAGTTGCAAATTTGCCTTATTATATAACAACACCTATCATAATGAAATTACTAGAAGAAAACTTAGATATTGAAAGTATAACAGTCATGATACAAAAAGAAGTAGCAGATAGACTAATAGAAATTCCAAGTGGGAAAAATACAGGTGCAATTACTTATACTGTTTATTATTATTGTGAAAGCGAAAAAATAAGAGAAGTAGAAAATACATGTTTTATCCCAATGCCAGAGGTCACATCTGAGGTAATAAATTTAAAATTAAGAAAAGAGCCAGCTGTTAAGGTAAAAGATAAAAAAGTATTTTTTAATATTATAAAAAGTGCTTTTATGCAAAGAAGAAAAACTTTGTTAAATGCATTAGTTAATACTGGTGTTTTTAAATCAAAAGAAGAGGCAGCAGAAATATTAAGAAAATTGAATTTAAGAGAAGATATTAGAGCAGAAAAGCTTACAATTGAGGATTTTGCAAGAATATGTAACTATTTTTGCGATAGTATTAAATAAAATTTAATTTAGCTATTTCAATTTATCTAAAAAAATGTTATAATATAAAAAGATTAAAAGAGAGGGAGGTATATATGAATCAAATTCTAGTTACAGAAAAAATATATATAACTCCAGAATTAAAAAAGAAAAAGAAAATGTACAAATTTAATTTTATAATATCAATAATATTAATAGTTGTACTATTTTCATTTTACGCATATGCAGAATACGATAGAAACAAAACAGCAGATATTTCACAAGAAATATTACTTGGAACAAGTGAAGCAGATAACACTACAATGAAAAATGATAGTGATGTATGGATTATGGCATTAGATGGTAATGACAACCAGCAAGAAGGTTCTGAAGAAGCTACACAAAACACAATTACAGCACCGTCAACATTTTCGAGTATAAAAAATACATATACAGCATCAAATGGAAAAACATATGAAATAGTTGGAAAAATAAAAATACCATCAATAAATGTTGATTATTCAATACTATCAGAAACAAGTGATGCATTACTAAAAGTATCTGTATGCAAATTCTGGGGAAGTAATCCTAATGAAATAGGAAACCTATGTATAGCAGGACATAATTACAGAAACAAAAGATTTTTCAGCAAAGTTCCAACTTTAAAAGTTGGGGATATAATAGAAATAACAGATTTAAATAATAATACATTAAAATACTCAGTATATGACAAATATACAGTAGACCCAACAGATACAAGCTGTACAAGTCAAATAACAAATGGTAAAAAAATAGTTACCCTAATAACATGTACAGATGATAGTAAACAAAGAGTAATAGTACAGGCAGAAGCAATATAAAAATATCTTTTCGAAACAATTCGAAAAGATATTTATTTTTAGAATTAGTCTTGTTCAACTTCGTCAAATACAGGGTCACTAAAAAATTCTATTAAACTTATATTAAAACCTTCACAAACATGTAGTAAAGTATCTAATTTTATAAGTTCTGTTGTACCATTCATAAATGCACACAAAGTAGAGCGTGGTATTCCAGAAGCTTTGAAAAGTGCCCATATAGACATATTATTTAAATCCAAATAATATCTTATACGTTTGCGAACAGCATCTGATAATGTCATTAAAAAATCACCTCAATTATTTTGATATATAAAAAGTATAGCAAGAAAAATGTTGAAAATAGTCTATTTAAACGTACTTACAGGCATGATTTGGTCATAAGTTGTAAATATAGTATTATCAGAAAAGTAAAAAATATTAGAAAAATAAAGAATGGCACAAAAAGAATCGGTCTCAATGAGTAAAAGGCACAAAAAGAACCGGTCCTAATGTGTCAAAAGGAGAAGAAATTGAAAAAAATATTAATAATAGGAGCAGGAGCCTCAGGTTTAATATCAGCAATATATGCCAAAAAAGCAGGAAATGAAGTCACACTAATTGAAAAAAATGAAATATGTGGTAAAAAAATTCTAGCAACAGGTAATGGAAGATGTAATTTCTGGAATGAAGACCAAAATCTAAACCATTATAGGAGTTCTAATTACGAGAAATTAGAAGAAGTTTTAAATGAAAAAAATCAAAAAGAAATATTAAGTTTTTTTAAGAAAATAGGAATTGAGCCAAAAATAAAAAATGGATATTATTACCCATATTCAAATCAAGCGATTAGTATTCAAAAGGCATTAATATCAGAAGCCAAAAAGCAAGGAGTAAATATAAAAACGAATTCAGAAGTTACAGACATAATAAAAAAGAACGAAAAATTTGAAACAATTATTAAAGGACAAAACAAGATTATATCAGATATTGTTATACTATCTGTAGGCTCAAAAGCAGCTCCAAAAACAGGCTCTGATGGTTTTGGCTATAAAATTTGCAAACAATTTGGACATACCATAAATAAACCACTTCCAGCATTAGTACAATTAAAAGCAGAAGAAAATTTCTTAAAAGATTGGGAAGGTGTAAGAGCAGATGTTTCTGTAAAATTATATGAAAATGGAAAGGAAATAGCTGGGGAGATTGGAGAAATTCAACTTACAAATTATGGAATAAGTGGAATATGTGTCTTTAATTTAAGTGGAAGAGTAGCAAAAGGATTAGAAGCAAACAAAAAAGAATGGGTTCAAATAAACTTTTTAGATGGATTGAAAATTAGAAATGAAAATCAATTTATAAATTGGATGAATAGTAGAAATCGTATTTTAGAAGATAGAAACATGACTGAAGCTTTAGAGGGAGTTTTAAATATTAAATTAGTAAATATTTTATTAA
Organism: uncultured Clostridia bacterium; assembly: GCA_934168355.1. Taxonomy (GTDB): domain Bacteria; phylum Bacillota; class Clostridia; order TANB77; family CAG-508; genus CAG-269. Next base: position 14,113 of record CAKPNI010000016.1, on the reverse strand, counting down.
AACTATCGAATATAAATCCATGCGAAAAATGGAATAATTTAGGAGAAAATCAAAAAAATAAAATAGCCCAAAATATTGTAAAATTTAAGTTAAACATTACCGGAACAAATTCTTTTGATAAAGCACAAGTATGTACAGGTGGTGTTCCAATAGAAGAAATAGATTTAAAAACAATGCAGTCGAGAAAAGAACATGGATTATTTATAACAGGAGAAACACTAGATGTTGATGGAGACTGTGGAGGATATAATTTAGAGTGGGCTTGGATTACAGGCATGATTGCAGGAAGTAATGTAAAATAGGAGGTTCCAAATGATTAGAGTAAGGCAAGTAAATGTAATGGTTGATACAGAAGATGGGGAAATTTTAAAACAATGTGCCAAGAAATTAAGAGTAAAAGAAAACAAGATAAAAGATTACAAAATTGTAAAAAAATCAATTGATGCAAGAGATAAAGAGAAAATTGTTTATAGTTATGAGATAGATGTAGAAGTTCAAAATGAAGAAGAAATATTAAGAAAGAACAAATCAAAAGATATATGTAAAGCTATAAACAAGGAATATGAAATTAAAGCTACAGGCAATATAAAATTAAAAAATAGACCAGTTATAGTTGGTTCTGGACCTGCAGGACTTTTTTGCGGATATATGCTTGCAAAGTTTGGATATAGACCAATTCTCCTAGAAAGAGGAGAAAAAATAGAAGAAAGAGTAAAGACTGTAGAAAGATTTTGGAATGATGGAATATTCAACAAAGAATCGAATGTACAATTTGGAGAGGGTGGAGCAGGCACTTTTTCTGATGGGAAGTTAAATACTTTGGTAAAAGATAAATATGGAAGAAATAAAAAAGTTCTTGAAATATTTGTAGAAATGGGAGCTCCTGAAGAAATTTTGTATTTAAATAAACCTCATATTGGGACTGATTTACTAAGAAATGTTATCATAAATTTAAGAAATAAAATATTAGAAATGGGTGGAACTATAAGATATAATTCATGTCTTACAAATATTGAAATTGAAAATTCAAATATAAAAAATATAGAGATAAATAATAACGAGAAAATTGAAACTGATATTTTGGTCTTGGCAATTGGACATAGTGCAAGAGATACATTTAGAATGTTAAATAAAAATCAAGTACCAATGGAAGCCAAACCTTTTGCTGTAGGTGTTAGAGTTCAGCATCCACAGGAAAAAATAAATATTTCACAATATGGAAAATATAGCAAAATGCTTCCACCAGCCCCTTACAAATTAACATATCATGCATCAAATGGAAGAGGAGTATACTCTTTTTGCATGTGCCCTGGTGGATATGTTGTAAATGCTTCTTCAGAAGAGGGAAAGCTTGCAATTAATGGTATGAGCAATCATAGTAGAAATACAAAAAATGCTAATTCTGCAATTGTTGTAACTGTTACCACAAGTGATTTTAAAGATAAACTTTTTGGCGGTTTGGAGTTTCAAGAGGAATTGGAGAAAAAGGCTTTTGAAGTTGGAGGTGGAAATATTCCTATTCAAACGTTAAAAGGATTTAGAGAAAATAAAGTTGATGAAAGATTAGGAAGTGTTGAACCAATATTTAGGGGAAACTATAGATTGACAAATTTAAATGATATATTACCAGATTTCATTTCGCAAAGCTTGAAGGAGGCTTTTGATAATTTTAATAAGAAAATAGATGGTTTTGCAGATGATGACTGTATTTTGGCAGCAATTGAAACTAGAACATCTTCTCCTGTTAGAATTGTTAGAGGAGATAATTTTCAAAGTGAAATAAAAGGACTTTATCCTGCAGGAGAGGGCGCGGGTTATGCTGGTGGAATTATGTCTGCTGCTATGGATGGGATGAAAGTGGCGGAAAGGATATTGTTTGAATATAGTTTTTAATATATTTACAACTGTGCTTCAAAATGGCAAAATGTGTGCACGGTTGTAAATGAGATTAATTTATAAATAATAACAAAATAGATGACCAAAATGTCATCTATTTTCGCCCCAAAACAAAACATAATTCCTTAAGCATATCCAATGCTCCCATAAGCTCTTTTTCTTCATATCTTTGCAAAAATATTTTAGTTGTATTTAAAACACTATCATCTAAACCGAACAAAATAAAATCAGCCGAATGACCTGTTAAGTTTCTAAGTAATTTTATACTTCTATAAGAAAGATTACCTTTTCCATCTTCAACTAATCCTAAAAATTGGCTCGAGATACCTATTTGTTTAGCAAGGTCAGTTTTGTTAAGTCTAAGTTCATTTTCCCTAATATTTTTAATTCTCTTACCACGCAAAATTTGTTCTTCTTTTTCTGCAGTTATATCAAAATTTTTACTCATAAAATCACCTCGACATAATTTTACAATATATTAAACACAAAATAATAGAAAAAAATGATGAGCATATATGGTAATTAATGGGATATTATGGTATAAAAATTATAATATATGTGAAAGGAGAAAATTTTATGGAAATTAAACCTATGAAAATTTTAATTATTGAAGACGATATGAATGACTGTAATGCATTCATTGAATGTGTAAAGAATAGAGAAGATATTGAAATTGTTGCAATAACTGATTCAGATGTAGAGGGCTTAAAATTTGTAAAAACAAAACATCCTGAAGGAATAGTTTTGGATTTAGAATTAAATAATAGTGCAACAGGAAGTATTGATTCATTGGACTTTGTATCAAATTTAAGAAAATTGAATTTGAACTATGAACCAATCGTAATTGTTACAACACATGTAAATTCTAAAAGAACATATGATATATTACATAGAACTGGTGTAGATATAATTATGTATAAGGATAATCCAAAATATTCTAGTGAGCATGTATTGAATAATTTTATAAATTTGAGAAAAACAAGTGTTAATTTTAGAGAAACACCAATAGAGGAAGCCTTGGCAGATGAAGAAGCTAAAATTTCTAATATAATTAATGATGAGCTAGAACAAATTGGTGTTACTGCTAAGTTAAAGGGGAGAGACTATATTCATGATGCAATTTTATATTTGGTTCAAGATGATAGCAATAGAATAAATGTTATACAGTATTTGGTGGGCAAATATAAAAAGTCTTCAACTACTATAACGAATGGAATCCAAAATGCTATAATACATGCTTGGAATATTACTCCACCTGATGATTTAGTGAAGTATTATACAGCAAGAATAAATTTGGATACCGGAATTCCTACTCCTATGGAGTTTATATATTATTATGTTAATAGAATAAAAAAGAAAATATAGGTTTATTTACAATTTGATTTGTGGATAAACCAAAAAATAGAACGTACAATCGAATGTGCGTTCTATTTTTTTACCATTTTTTTTCATTTTTCGCTAATTTATACCATCAGAGAATACCGCTAGATTTCGGTAGTTTGATGGTATTTTATAAGTACAGATTTGAACAGAGCGATATGGAAAGGATGGTGAAAAATATGAACTTTTATGATGCATTTTGGAAATGGGTAAGCCGTTGGATGAAATAATTCATGAGGAGATAATCAACAATTATATTGATTATCTCCTTGTTTTTTTATATAATAATAAATATGGGAGATGTTTTTTATGTATATTATAAGTGATAATGATGTTAATACTATAATTTATTTTTTGAAGATCCTATTTATTAATATTGGAACATATTGTATATATTTAAGGCTTTCAAATAATAAAAGCAATAAAATTAAAACTATAAAATACGGTATAATTAGTTTAATTGTATCGAGCATTTGTACTATTATTGGAGAGAAAATTAATACATTAAATAGCAGGATTTTACAAATTATTTTATTGACAGTAATTTTTACAAAGTTAAATAAAGAGAATATAGGATATACTACTATAATTACAATTTTGTCGTTAGCAGTAAGCAATATAATATTTTTTATGTCACTCATATTAAATGGGTTTCCTAATGTATTTTTTAGTATAAATAGTGACAGCGTGGCATTTATTTTCATAATATTAGTGTATTTTTTTATATTATATTATTTTTTAAAAATAAAAAGGCTTAAAAATGGAATTACATTTTTGCGTAAGGATAAATTTAATGATTTATTTGATGTTTTTATATTAAATATAAGTACAATTATATTAATTTCTGTTGAGATACTTAGTAATTACAATTTGTATATGTCTGATAAAGTAGGATGGGGAATAGTTATATTTTCTATAATAATGACTATAACTATAATCAAATCTTTTAATGTATATTACAAACAAAAATTACTATTCCAACAACTAGCTGAAGCCAACAATGAAATACAAGAAAAGCAAAAAGAAATAGAAAGGCTTGAAGAAGAAAATTTAAACTTTAGCAAAAGAAGTCATTCAATGGCCCACAAACAAAAAGCTTTAGAGTACAAATTAAATCAATTGCTTATGAATGAAGAAACCACAAAAGAGATAGGAATAGCAGCAGAAATAAAAGAATTATCAAAGGAACTATATAAAAAACCAATTGAAGAATTAACCAAAACAGGAATACAAAAAATAGATGATATGCTAAAATTTATGCAATCAGAATGTATAAAAAATAATATAGATATCAACTTACAAATAACCGGAAATGTTTATCATATAATAAACAACATAATAACGGTAGAGCAATTAGAAATTCTAATAGCAGACCACATAAAAGATGCAATTATTGCCATAAAACATACAGACAATGTAAATAAAAGTATTTTAGTAAAACTAGGAAAAATAGATGAATGTTATGGATTATACATATATGATTCTGGCATAGAATTCGAAAAAGAAACCTTAGAAAATCTAGGCAAGAAGCCAAGTACTACACATAAAGATGAAGGTGGTACAGGAATGGGATTTATGAACACATTTGATACTTTAAGAAGTTGTAAGGGAAGTTTAATAATAAAAGAAATAGGAAAGCCATCAAAAGATAACTTTACAAAAATAATTATGATAAAATTCGATGGGAAAAATGAATATAAGGTTATACCTTATAGATAAAATAATATAAAAATCCAAAATTTTGTTTGACAAAACTGCTTTTGTATGATATTATAGTTGCAAATTTAAAGTGGAGAGTGATAAATATGCCAAGAAAAGCACCAGAATTAAATAAAAGAGAAAAAGCAATACTAAAATTTATCGAAAAGAAAATCAAAGAAGATGGATATCCACCATCAGTAAGGGAAATAGGAAAAGCAGTTGGACTAAGCTCAACAGCAACAGTTCATGGATACTTAGCAAAATTAAGAGAAAAAGGGTACATAAAAAAAGAAGATAAAAAAGGAAGAACATTAAAACTACTAAAAGGTGGAGATGGAGAACCAATAGAAAATGCTCCAAAAAACTTCTATGCGGAAAAAGAATTAATAGATGTACCAATGGTAGGAAAAATAACAGCAGGAATGCCAATCTTAGCAGTAGAAAACGTAACAGACACATTTCCAATACCAATAGACTTTGTTGGAAATTCAGAATGTTTCATGCTTACAGTAAGAGGAGAAAGCATGATAGAAGCTGGAATATTAGATGGAGATTTTATTTTAGTAAGAAAACAATCTGATGCCATAAATGGGCAAATAGTAGTAGCATTAATAGAAGATGAAGCAACAGTAAAAACATTTTATAAAGAAAAAAATTATATACGTTTGCAACCAGAAAACCAAACAATGGAGCCTATAATAGTTCCAGATTGTAAAATTTTAGGAAAAGTTATAGGTGTGTTTAGAAAAATGTAATAGATTATAAAAAAGAGGAGAAATAAATGTCAAAGAAAAATTCTAAACATATAAAAAACAAGAAAAAAAATAACAACAAAAGCTATAAAAAAATAGCTTTTGTTGTTGTGCTTATATTAATAGTAATTATAGGAATAAAAAATACAAAAGAAGAAAACAAAAATCAAGAATTACAAATTATATTAAATAATGAAAATATAACAAGTAAATTAGAAAATAAAATATTAACTGAAAATAATCAAGTATATATGAGTTTTGAAGATATTCAAAAAATAATAGACAGTACAATATATAAAGAAGATGGACAAATAATAACTACGAGTTCAAAAAAGATAGCAACATTAAAAGAGGGAGAAAGTAGCATAGAAATAAATGGTTCAACTCAAGAAGCAAAAGATGTTGTAATCGAAAAAGAAGAAAAAGACTATCTTGCAATATCAGAATTAGAAAATGTATATGATTATGAATTTGAATATGATCAATCAACTAATATTATAACAATTGATAGTTTAAGCAAAAAAAAGGTAATGGCCTATGCAAGTAAAAATATAAAAATAAAAGAAGAAGGAAAAAGTTTGTCAAAAACAATAGACAAAGTTGAAAAAGGAAACTGGTTAATATTTATAAGTGAAAATAATGGAATAGCAAAAGTAAGAACACAAGATGGAAAAATAGGATATGTAAAGAAAAAATATTTAAACAATTTTGTAACAGAAAGAGAAGATTTTAAAGAAAGTGAAAATAGTAATATAGATGCCAAAAAAATAATGGAATATGATATTACAAAAAAAGATATTACAACATTTGAAAAAAGAAAAAATATTATAAATTTAATATTGCAAGAAGCAATAAAAAATGATAAGATGTATGTGAAAATTATATTTAACGGAACAGAAGAACAAGGATATAACAGGTTTAAAATTGAAATAGTTCCAACTTTACAAGAATGTGGAATAAAAGTAGAATTTTAAAGAAAGAGGTACATTAATGAAGAAAAAAGGATTTATAGTATTAGGAATAATATTTTTTATAGTTGTAATAGTAGTAATATCATCTATAATTTGGTATGAAATGTCAATAAAACAACCAAATACAGATTCGTCTCAAGATATACAAGCAGTAGTAGAAATAAAAACGGGAACAAGTACAAAAGAGATTTTAAATGAATTAAAACAAAATAAGGTAATAAAAAGTACATTGGCATCAAAAATTTATATAGCTTTACATGATGTAAAAGGATTGCAAGCAGGTAAATATCTATTTACAGGAAACGAAAATTTACAAGTTGTACTTGAAACATTATCATTAGGAAAAGTTATGGATGAAACAGTAAATATAACATTTCTTGAAGGAAAAAATATGAGATATATTGCATCAACAATAGCGGAAAATACAAACAATACTGCAAATGATGTATATGAATTATTAGAAGATAAGGATTATATACTATCACTAATAGACAAATATTGGTTCTTGTCAGAACGAATAGAAAATCAAAATATTTATTATCCACTAGAAGGTTATTTGTATCCTGATACTTATAGTTTTGAAAACAAAGACGTATCGGTAAAAACAATATTTGAAAAAATGTTAGATAAAATGGACAAAGTTTTAAGTAAGTATAGAGAGATACCAAGTTCTGTTGGTCAAAAATATACAGCGCATGAAATTTTAACAATTGCTTCTATAGTAGAATTAGAGGGAAACAATAGTGATAATAGAGCCAAAATCGCAAGTGTTATATATAATAGATTAAATGCAAATATGTCTTTAGGTAGTGATGTAACAACATATTACGCAATAAAAGTAGATATGGGGGAAAGAGATTTATATTCAAAAGAAATAAATACATATAATCCATATAATACAAGAGGACCAAACATGGAAGGAAAGTTACCAATTGGACCAATTGCAAGTGTATCAGAAGAATCTATAAAGGCAGCTTTAAATCCTGCAGAAGGAAATTCATTATATTTTGTGGCAGACAAAAATGGAGATATATATTTTTCAAACACTTATGAAGAGCATCAAGAGACAATTACAACATTAAAGAAAAAAGGTTTATGGTATGAATATTAGTATTTTTTATAAATATAATTAATACTAGATAACATAAAAAGGAGCGTGTGTGCGCTATGAAAAAAATTATATTTAAAGGCTGTGGAACAGCTATAGCTACACCATTTAATAAAAATGGTGTAAACCTAGAAGAATTCTCAAGATTAGTTGAGGAACAAATAAGTCAAGGAGTAGATAGCATAATTGTATGTGGTACTACTGGAGAGTCAGCAACAATGACAGAACAAGAAAGATTACAAACAATAGAATGTGCAGTAAAAACCTCAAATGGAAGAATACCTATTATAGCTGGAACAGGGTCAAATAACACAATGGCTGTTATTGATATGAACAAAAAAGTTGAAAAATTAGGAGTAGATGGAGTATTAGTAGTTACACCATATTATAACAAAACTACACAAGAAGGTTTAATTAAGCATTATGAAATAATTGCAAAAAATACTACATTACCAATTATTCTATATAATGTACCAAGTAGAACTGGTGTAAATATAAAGCCTGAAACAGCATTAGAACTATCTAAAATAGAAAATATAGTTGCAATAAAAGAAGCAAGTGGAGATTTATCGCAAATTGCAAAACTTGCAAATTTATGTGGAGAAAATTTAAACATATATTCAGGAAATGATGACCAAATTATACCAATTTTATCCATTGGGGGAATAGGAGTTATTTCGGTTCTTTCAAATATAAAACCAAGATATACTCATGAAATGTGCTATAATTATTTTAATGGAGATGTAAAAAAGGCTGCTGAAATGCAAATAGATGCAATCCCACTAATAAATGCATTATTTTCAGAGGTAAATCCTATACCAGTTAAAGAAGCTTTAAATATATGTGGCTATAACTTTGGAGAACCTAGGTTGCCTTTAATACCTATGAGCGAAGAAAAAAAAGAAATATTAAAAGAATGTATGGAAAAATAAATTTTAAGAAAACGGTTTTTATTAAGACCGTTTCTTTTTAATAAAATATTTATAAAAGACTATAATTACAAATTTATGTGAAAACAAAATCCAAAATTTCCAATTGTATTATATAATAAAAAATGTTATAATGAAAAATGTATTACAGTTGTAAGGAGATTTTAAAGGTGATAAGAGATATAAATAAAATACTTAAAGATAAAGAATATATAATGATAATTTCTGATTTAATAAATCAAGAAAAAGTTCAAAAAATGAAACTATATAGGCAACATCATCATATTAACTGTTTTGAACATTGCTTATTTGTTTCATACAATACATATCTAATGTGTAAAAAACATCATTTAGATTATATATCTGCTGCAAGAGCAGGCATGCTTCATGATTTATTTTTATATGATTGGCGAAAACGAGAAAATGGAAGAAAAGGGTTACATGCATTTACACATGGAAAAACAGCATATGAGCAGGCATCAACATTTTTAGTTTTAAATGACAAAGAAAAGGACATGATAATAAAACATATGTGGCCGGTAACTTTGGCGATGCCAAAATATAAAGAAACATTTATAATAACATTAGTAGATAAATATTTTGCAGTGGCTGAAGCATTTATAAAAATAAAAAATCATAATGATATATTAAAAAAAGAAGGAGAGAGGATAATAAAATGATAGAAGTAATGGTAAATGGATGTAATGGAAAAATGGGACAAATTGTTGGAGAATTAGTTGATAAAAATGAAAATATGGTATTAAAATGTGGAGTGGATAAAGTTGATACAGGTTATTTAACATATCCAGTGTATACAGATGTAAATCAAATAACAGAAAAGCCAGATGTGATTATAGACTTTTCTATACCAGTTGCAACATTTGGAATATTAGAATATGCAAAGAAAAATAATGTGCCAGTTGTTATTGCAACAACAGGATTTACAGGGGAAGAAGAAAAGAAAATAATCGAATACTCGAAATATATACCTATTTTTAAATCTGCTAATATGTCATATAGTATAAATATGTTTCAACATATTTTAAGAGAAATAGCACCAAAATTAAGTGATACTGATATTGAAATAATAGAAACACACCACAATAGAAAAATAGATAGTCCAAGTGGCACTGCCCAAATGCTTGCAGATACAATAAATGACGCTTTAGGTGGGGGATATGTTTGTGAATATGATAGACATAGTAAACATGAAAAAAGAAGCAAAAATGAAATAGGAATGACTTCAATTCGTGGAGGAAATATTGTTGGAGAACATACTGTGAAGTTTTTTGGAGAGTATGAAACTTTTGAGATAACACATACTTCTTATTCAAGAAATGTTTTTGCAGAAGGAGCTATAAAAGCAGCAGAATTTCTTGTTGGAAAAGAAAATGGATTCTTCAATATGGATGATTTGATAAGTAAAAATTAGAAAAAGCGACAGGTTATAATTTATATAACCTGTCGTAAAATATTTAAGTATTTTTTCATAAGATAACATTTTGGTGCTGATGGTGGGACTCGAACCCACATGGTTTCCCGCTGGATTTTGAGTCCAGTGCGTCTGCCAGTTCCGCCACATCAGCAAATACCTGTATATTCTAGCATAAATTATAAAAAATGTCTACAATTTTTATAAAACATCTAAAAAAAGTTGAACAAAAATAAAAAAATGATATAATATATACAAATAAATAAGGAGTGACGATATGTTTTTTGCAAAACCTAATGAATATGAACCATGTGGAATATTTACCACAAAACATTTTATATTAATAATACTAACAATAGCAGCAATATCTGTAGCATTGAAAAAAACAGTAAATAAAAGCAAAGAGGAAGTAAAAAAAATAATAAAAAAACTAACAATAATAATTTGGATACTAGAATTTGTAAGAATAGGATTCAATCTTTACATAGGAAATGCAAATAATGTAAATGAATATTTGCCATTATATTATTGTAGTTTACTTTTATATGCTGGACTAATGTCATCATTCGGAAAAGGAAAAATAAAAAGGATTGGAGATGTATTTTTATCTACAGGAGGAATTATTGGAGGAATCGTATTTATAATAATGCCAACAACATCACTTCCTACATATCCAATGCTACATTTTTTAAGTTTACATAGTTTCTTATATCACGGAATAATGGTATATATAGGACTTCTTATGAATGCTACACATTATATTAATTTAGAGTTTAAAGATATTATATATTTTGCAGAATTAGTAGATGGGATTTGTGCTATATCTTTAGTAATAAATCATATTTTTGATAGTAATCTAATGTTTATATCAAAAGATTTTCCAGGAACTCCACTTACAATACTGTATCATTTAACCGGAAAATTATTTACACCAATAATGATAATATCTCAAATGACACTGCCATTTTTAGTAGTTTTTTGTGTAGAAAAAAGAAAGAATAATATAAAATTTGTTCTTCTGTAATTCTATCTGGATTATTATCTTCACGAAATTTTACAAATATTACCAACAGCAGGAAGAATAATGATGAGATATAATAGATTTATGTACGGAAACACTAGATACAGAAGATAAAGTGTACATAATTGTAATTCAAATGTAAAAAGTGTAAAGAAAATGTAATATTTAATTTATATTACAATTATTGAAAAAATATATAAGATTTGTTATACTGAAGTTAAAATAAAGAGAAAGAAGAGGGATATATTATGGCTAAGAAACATATTAGAGGAAAAAAGAAAGTAATATCATTAAATTTTGCACATTTGCTAGTATTAGTTTTTATGGTAGTTATATTAATTGTTGTTTTAAATTACACTGGTACGACACAAAAAGTTGTGAGAAATGTAAATAACCTGATAAAAAATAACAGTAGTCAGGGTAATGTAGGAAAAGATGACGAAGCTAGTGTTAAATGGGTGTTAAGCGACGATGGTGTTTTAACTATAAGTGGTAGTGGAGCGATGAAGGATTATACTGTATCTTTTAATGTACCATTTAATGTACCATGGTACCACGATAGAGATAAGATAGAACAAGTTATAATAGAAAATGGGGTAACAAGTATAGGAGATAGTGCATTTTTTGATTGTAGTGGATTAACCAATATAACAATCCCAAACAGTGTAACAAGTATAGGAAGTCATGCATTTGCTTATTGTAGTGGATTGACCAATATAACAATCCCAAACAGCGTAACAAGTATAGGAATTTATGCATTTGTTGATTGTAGTGGATTAACCAATATAAATGTAGATAGGGAAAATAAAAATTATAGTGATGATAATGGAATATTATTTAATAATGATAAAACAAGTATAATAAAATATCCAGAAGGCAAAAAAGAAAATGAATATACGATCCCAAGTAGTGTAACAAGTATAGGAAGTGATGCATTTGCTTATTGCAGTGGATTAACCAATATAACAATCCCAAGCAGTGTGACGAGTATAGGAAACAGAGCATTTTATGCATGTAGTAGCTTAACGAATATAACAATCCCAAACAGTGTAACAAGTATAGGCTGGAGAGCATTTGCGGATTGTAGTGGATTGACCAATATAACAATCTCAAACAGCGTAACGAGTGTAGAAGCTGATGCATTTGAAAATTGTAGTGGATTAACCAATATAAATGTAGATAGGGAAAATAAAAATTATAGTGATGATAATGGAATATTATTTAATAATGATAAAACACGTATAATAAAATATCCAGAAGGCAAAAAAGAAAATGAATATACGATCCCAAGTAGTGTAACAAGAATAGGAAGTGATGCATTTAGTAATTGTAGTGGATTAACCAATATAACAATCCCAAACAGCGTAACAAGTATAGCAGGTCGTGCATTTGCGGATTGTAGTGGATTAACCAATATAACAATCCCAAGCAGTGTAACAAGTATAGAAAATTATGCATTTGCCAGATGTAACAAATTAACTCAAATAATAACAGACAAAGATAATACCTATGTAACAAAATATGCTACAGATAATAATATAGCCTATAAGGTAAAATGGAATATAGGAAAAGATAGTGAAAATAGTGTTACAGCAGAATTAAGCGACGATGGAGTTTTAACTATAAGTGGTAGTGGAGCGATGAAGGATTATAGTACATCTTCTGATGTACCATACGATAGCGCTAAGATAAAACAAGTTATAATAGAAAATGGTGTAACAAGTATAGGAGACCGTGCATTTGATTCTTGTAGTGGATTGACAAATATAACAATCCCAAACAGTGTAACAAGTATTGGAAGTTATGCATTTGATTCTTGTAGTGGATTGACAAATATAACAATCCCAAGTAGTGTAACAAGTATAGGAATTTATGCATTTCGTAATTGCAGTGGATTAACCAATATAACAATCCCAAGCAGTGTAACAAGTATAGGAAGATATGCATTTTATAATTGTAACAAATTAACTCAAATAATAACAGACAAAGATAATACCTATGTAACAAAATATGCTAAAGATAATAACATAAGTTATATTGTAGATGAAGCTTTATCAACTAATGTAGGTTATTCAACAACAGATTTAACAAACCAAGATGTAACAGTAACAATAACAGCAAATAAAGAAATAACACAAATAAGTGGATGGGAATTATCAACAGATAAATTGACATTAACAAAAACATACGCAACAAATGTAACAGAAACAGTAACAGTAACAGATACAAAAGGAAATATAAATCAAGTAACAATAAAAATAGCAAATATAGATAAAATAGCACCAATAATAACAGTGAAACAAGAATTATCAACAGATAAAAAGAGCAATAAAGTAACAATAACAGCAAATGAAAAAATACAAGCAGTAAGTGGTTGGGACTTATCATCAGACCAATTAACATTAACAAAAACATATACAGCTAATACTTTGAGTACTGGTGAAACAGTAACAATAAAAGATTTAGCAGGAAATACAACAACTCAAAAAATAATAGTAAGTGATATAGTTGTAGAACCAGCATTAACAGCAACAGTAAGTTATTCAACAACAAGCCTAACAAATCAAAATGTAACAGTAACAATAACAGCAAATAAAGAAATAACACAAATAAGTGGATGGAAATTATCAACAGATAAATTGACATTAACAAAAACATACGCAACAAATGCAACAGAAACAGTAACAGTAAAAGATACATCAGGAAACACAAAAACAATATCAATACAAATAACAAATATAGACAAAACAGCACCTACTTTAAAAGTAGAAAAAACATTATCAGCAGATAAAAAGAGCAATAAAGTAACAATAACAGCAAATGAAGAAATAAAAACAGTAACAGGATGGACATTAGGAACAGATAAAAAAACATTAACAAAAACATATACAGAAAATAAAACAGAAAAAGTAACAGTAACAGA